>JACZXL010000199.1 GCA_022571635.1 Planctomycetota bacterium | reverse complement strand
AAGGTCAGAGACACCCAAGGCGGATTGACCGGCGCCTTGGACAATTCCGTTCGGTTCGGCATCTCGGTGGCCTCGCTAGGCGATCTGGACGGGGATCGCGTGGGTGACCTGGCCGTCGGGGCGCATCTCGATGACGATGGGGGCGCCAACCGAGGCGCGGTGTGGATGCTGTTCCTCGACGGTGTGCCGCAGGCGCCTTGTCCCTGGGACGTCGACGGCAGCGGCAACGTTGGCGTGAAGGATTTGCTCATCTTGCTGGGGGCATGGGGACCGAACCCGGGGCATCCCGCCGACTTCGACGACAGCGGCGACGTTGGCGTGAAGGATCTGCTTGACTTGCTGGGGAATTGGGGGGCGTGTCCCTAAAGAAGGCCCCGATGGAATCGGGATCTCCGCTACGCTTCGACATCAGGAAGAAGGCGTTGAGGGATCGAGGGGGAGAAGAAGGCTTGAGGCTTGGGGCCTCCCAACTCCTGACCCCTAACTCCTGACTCCTTCTTGTCCCCTCTGTGTCCTCTGTGCCTCAGTGGTGAAATCCTCCTGAATCTTGAGTCTTTGCGTGCCGGGATCCCGACGGAGTCGGGACGCGTCACCCGCTAAACGGGGATGTTCGTCATCGTTAAACTTGTTTTGATTTGCGGCGGACTTAACGGCGCGGCGGCGGGTTGCCGGCCAGGGAGATCCATGTGACGTGCACGATCTTGAATGTGCCGTCAGGTTGCCGCTCGATTTGTAAAACCCACTGGGTCGGCGTAGGGCCATAGCCGCGATCGACGGTGGTTCGGCAGGCCAGATGAACGATCGCGGAATCCTTCGACACCGTGTACGCCTCGAGGCGCGTGATACTGTTGGACTCGATGCGGTACTGGGTTTCGAGGCGCGACGCTTCCTGGCTCAGATAGTCAAGCTCAAAGCCGGGATTCGTCGGCGAGCCGAACGCCATCGTCGCCTCATCAGCGAACAACGCCATCATGGCGACGACGTCGGCCGCGACCGCCGCCTCGACCAGCTCGATCGTCACTGTTCTTGCTCGCTCGCCGGACGTAACCACCGCAGCGCCGATCGTGAGCACGGCTGCCCCGAGCGCGATCCCGATCGCCGCGATCGTCAATCGGTCTCGCCGACCTTCGCGCAATCCCGTCCACAACAAGCCCCCGGCCACGGCCAGCAACACCAATCCCACGGGATAGGGATTCTCGAACCCGAATCTCGTCAATAGGCCGACGGCCGGTGGATCAGGCATTCGCGGGCTCGTGGAGAGTGCACAGGGCAGTCGCGTTCTTCCGATATTTGATACGCATTACGCTGCTTGAGTGTTGAAACATCTTCGCCATGTCACCGACGATCGTCACCGAATCCGCCCTGGCCCGCAACCTCGCATCGCTGGGTGAGCGGAACAGTGATCTCGTCGAGCAGCTCGAGGCGGCGGTGTCGTGCGCGACGGTGTCATTTGAGACGACGCCGCAGGGCGTGGAGGCGGTGACGCTGGCGGGCAAGGGGCTGTGCAGCCGGCATCGCCCGCTCGATGAAGCGGATCGGCTCACCGAATCCATCGACCTCATCGAGCATGCCGTCATCGTCGTGCTCGGATTCGGCGCCGGCTACCACGTCCGCCGTTTGGCCGAGCGGATGGGCAAGGCCGGCGTGATCATCGTCTTCGAGCCGGATGTGGCGCTGCTCCGGGCGGTGTTTGAACGGATCGACCACTCGTCCTGGCTGCGGAAGTCGCTGGTGGTGTGGGTCACCGATCCGGACGATCGCGGCGCCCTGGCCCGCAAGCTCGACGGCTCCGAGGCGATCATTGCCCAAGGCGTGCAATTCCTCGAGCACCCGGCCAGTCGCGTTCGGCTGGGCGAGCGCACGCAATCGTTCGTCGAGATGTTCTCCAATCACGTCTCGGCGGCGAAGACCACGCTGATAACGACCTTGATGCGCTCGGTGGACACGGTGCGCAACCACCTGTTGAACCTGGATCACTACGCAGCTGGAGCTGGGATCACCGAGCTGGAGAATATCGCAGCGGGATTTCCGGCGGTGGTCGTCTCCGCCGGCCCAAGCCTTCGTAAGAACGTGCATCTGCTAGCCGAGCCGGGCGTGCGCGATCGCTGCGTGATCATTGCGGCGCAAACGACGTTGAAGCCGTTGTTGGACGCCGGCATTCGACCGCACTTCGTCACCGCTTTGGATTACCACGAGATATCACGGCGGTTCTACGACGGGTTGGATCCGGACGCGGTGCGCGACGTGACGCTGATCGCCGAGCCGAAGTCCAACCCGGTGATCCTCGATACATTCCCCGGGCCGCTGCGGTGTTGTTCGACGGATTTCCTGGACAAGCTGCTGGGCGATCTGAAGCGACCGATGGGCGCGCTGCCTTCGGGCTCGACGGTCGCGCACCTGGCTGTATACGTCGCTCGATATCTGGGATGTGATCCGATCGCATTGATCGGTCAAGACCTGGGATTCAGCGATGGTCTGTACTACACACCCGGGACGGCGATTCACGAAGTCTGGGCCCCGGAGCTGAATCCGTTCAACACGATCGAAATGATGGAATGGCAGCGGATCGTGCGCCATCGCCTGCACCTGAAGAAGATTCACGATGTCAACGGCCGGTCGATGTACACCGATCTACAGATGATAACGTACCTGCATCAGTTCGAGCGCGATTTCGCGCAATACGAGCAGGACGGGCTCAACATCATCGACGCAACCGAGGGCGGGGCAGCGAAGCAACACACGAAGGTCATGCCGCTGGCTGAGGTCTTGTCACGGTATGCGACACGACCGCTGCCGGAGCTGCCGCTTCCGTCGCGTGATCTTGACGCAAGTCGACTCGAAACGGCGGGCACGAGGGTTCGCGAGGTTCGCCGCGACATCGTCACGCTGCGCCAAACGTCGCGCAACACCGCCGCCCTCATCCGCAAGATGCTTGCCGATCAGCTCGACGTCCGAAAGATGCAGCAGCACTTTGGCAAGATCGAGCGATACCGAAAGGAAGTCGAGCAGCGGTTCGCAAGCTTCGAGATTCTCAATCAGCTCAATCAACTGGGCGTGTTCAAGCGCTTCAAGGCGGATCGTCGGCTCCAGATGCAGGGTGATATGGATCCGCTGCAACGACAACGGGCCCAGTTGGAGCGCGACCTCGAGAACGTCACCTGGATTGCGGACGCCGCCGAGGAAATCATCGACCAACTGAGCCGTGCCGAGGCGGTCCTCAAGGGAGATTCCGCAGCAGCCTCACTGCAACCGGCCCGCAGCCTGGTGGACCTCGATGGGACGACGACCGATGCCGGGCCGTCGCACATTGCGGCGATGGTGCCGATTGACCCGAACCATAACGGCCTCGGCGTGCCGCGGTCACTCACGGATGAATTCGAAGGGAAGACTGTCATCCAGCACACGCTCGAGAGGCTTGGAAAATCGCAAACGCTGGAGTCGATCATTCTGATCGTGCCCCACGAGTTCGACATCGAAGCTGCGCTCGATCCGGAACGAATCGATCTGCCGATTGAGATCGAGCGATGCGACGGCTCGCCGTTCGGTCCGGAGCACGAAGCGATCGCGGCCGCCCGCCTGTGGTCGGACACATCGTGGCGGGGCGGAATCGGAGGGATGAGCGTTTACGACGAACTGCTTTGTCCACAGGTGATGTCGTCGATCATGCAGAAGCGAGGACTGACCGCAGCTTTGATCGTGGGGCCCGATTGGCCGGTACTCGATGTCTCGGCCCAAACCGGTTGCGATGCGGTCGTCGCGCGACATCTGGAAGCGCCGCAACAACACAACCTGGTGTTCACGCAGGCGCCGCCCGGATTGTGCGGCTGTCTCATCAGCACGAGCCTGATGCGGGAGTTGTCCGAGCGGACTCGATTGTCAACCGTAGGCGGGCTGGTCGTCTATCAACCGCAAGCCCCGCAACACGATCCGATCGCCCGCAGCGCCAATGTGCAGATCGATCACCGGGTCAGCCGATCACGCATCCGCGCTACGTTCGACAGCCCGCGTTGTCGCCGGCGGCTGCGCGCGGCGCTGAAGTTGAGCCGCGCCGACGCTGATCTAACCCCAGCCGATCTCGTCGACGCCATCACCAAGCAACATCTCAGTTCGGGGGACGAGCTACCCCAACATGTGATCATCGAGTTGTGCTGCTCTCGAACGAGTAGCGGAATATTCAGCCACACGATGGGTACAACAGCCCGCCGAGAGCCGTTGTCGCTCGACTTGGCCCGGCGCATCTTCTCGCAAGTCGCTACGGACGGCGATTGTGTCCTTACGCTCGGCGGCGCGGGTGATCCGCTGCTGCATGAAGATTTCGATCGGATCGTGCGCCTGGCCAAGGAAGCAGGCGTGCGCGGCGTGCATGTGCGAACCGAGCTGCTGGCCGACCGCTCGACGCTCGATCGCCTGCTGGGATGCGGCGTCGATGTCGTCAGCGTGGACCTTCACGCGGACCGTGCCGTGACGTATCAGCACATGATGGGCGTTGATCGCTTTCGTGATGTGATCGAGAACCTGCACTATCTCATCACAAATCGCACACGCCTCACCGACCACCCGCCGAACGCGGCCTTCGCCCTCCCCTGGATCGTTCCGCGATTGCAACGGCGATGCGAGACGTATGAAGACATCGAGACGTTCTTCGACCGGTGGCAGGCGACGCTCGGCGCCGCGGTGATCGAAGGTCCGCCCAGTACAACGACCGAATCACATGACGACGATGCGCTGACCCAGACCGCGCCCCCGGCTCGCGTGATGTTTGACGAAGCTCGGCGCAGGATAACGATCCTCAGCGACGGTTCCGTGCCGGTGAGCGAGCTTGATTATGCTGGCGACGACTGCGTCGGGAACGTCGCCGATACACCGTTGGCCGAGTTGTGGTGCGAGGTGTCGTCACGTCGTGAGCAGCTTGCACGTGATCTCGATGACGGTGTACATCCTTCATGGGTGCGCCTGCCATGATCCACGACGACGACGGCGTGCTGGCGGTGGTGATCGGCCGAGCCGGGAGCAAGGGACTTCCCGGGAAGAACACTCGGCTCGTCGGGGGCCGCCCGATGATTTGTTACGCCATCGAACACGCAAAGCAGGCCGAGTGTGTGACGAGGGTTATCGTCTCGACGGACGGCGATGAGATCGCCGCCGCCGCGGAGTCGATGGACGTCCAGGTTGTGCGCCGGCCCCCGGATTTGGCCAGCGATACTGCAACCGTCGGCGCAGCGGTGCGCCATGCGATACAAGCCCTCGGCGCAACCGAGTCAATCATCATCATTCTGTACGCGAACGTCCCGGTGCGACCGGCGGACCTGATCGATCGTGCGGTTCACTTGCTTTGCGACAGCGGTGCGGACAGTGTGCAGTCCTATAGCGACGTGGGCAAACACCATCCCTATTGGATGTGCGCGCTTGATGAGGATCAGCGTGTCAAACCGTATGTGGACAACACCATCGACCGCCGTCAGGATCTGCCCAAGCTGCTGAGTCTCAACGGCGGCGTGATTGCGGTCACAGCAGCATGTGTGCGAAATGCCGATGAGAGTAACCCCCATTCGTTCTTGGGTACCGATCGGCGTGGGATCGAGACCCCACCCGGTTCGGTAGTCGACGTGGATGACCTCACCGACGCGATCTTAGCCGCAGCAGTCCTCGCTCGACGTCAATCGAGTGGGCCACCGAAACCTGATTCCGAGCCGATAGCGACTACCTCATAGGCCAATTATCCAATCTATGATGGGCCCTAGCCGATGCATCGAAGATGCAGATTGGCAGCCGTCACATTGGGCCCGGGAAGTCGCCGTACATCATCGCAGAGCTCGGCGTGAACCACGATGGATCGCTGTCCCGCGCGTTGGAGCTGGTCGAGGCCGCCCATCACGCTGGGGCGGACGCCGTGAAACTCCAATGGTTTGAGACCGATCGCCTGCTCAGCAGCGCGGCGCGACTTGCCCAATACCAACAACAGGCGGCCGCGGATGACCCATTCGCTCTGCTGCGCGGGTTGGAGCTTGGACCGCACGAAATGCAAACGATCGTCGAATCGGCACACGGCCTTGGACTACACACGATCGTCACCGTGTTCAGTTTGGAACTGGTAGGGCCGGCCGATCGTCTGCCGTGGGATGCGTACAAAGTTGCGTCTCCGGACATCATCAACCGACCACTGATCGAGCGATTGATGAGCACCGGCAAACCATTGCTCGTCAGCACGGGGGCAGCCGACGCCCAAGAGATTCAGTTCGTCGCGCAATGGCTGGGGGCGCACCCACACGTTCTGATGCAATGCGTCAGCGCCTATCCGACACCCGATGAGTCGGCGGCGCTCGCAGGCATCCGTGGACTTTCTGATGCTGCATCCATACCACTGGGCTACAGCGACCATACGACGGCGACTGACACCGGTGCGCTGGCCGTGGCGGCTGGCGCGTCGATTCTTGAGAAACATCTGACACTCGATCAAACCGGCCCGGGTCCGGACCACGCCACGTCGCTTGAGCCGGCACAATTCGCTGAGTACGTGCGGCTCGCACATCGAGCCCACGCGATGCTCGGAGAATCAGGCAAGCGCGTGCTTGCGATTGAGCAGGATGTCCGAAGCGCATCTCGCCAATCGATCGTGGTCACCCGACGATTGGATGCCGGCCACGTCATTACGCGCGACGATTTGACGATCAAACGTCCCGGGATCGGGATCGAGCCCTGGCGAATGGACGAGATCATCGGCCGGCGGCTGGCGCGGGCGATCGAGGCTGATACGCCGCTGGTCATGCGGGACTTGGAGACCGTAGACGCCTCCGAGGCCCGGAACACGGTCACTTCAATCAGCGGACTCAGCTCGCGCTGAACCGGTCCGCTCGGCTTCGTTCGACTCCCGGTGCGGGTGCGGCGAGTACACTGCGCTCATGGCCGACCAGCAACGCACGATCGCGGTCGTCACCGGCTCGCGCGCCGACTACGGACTCCTTCGGCCGGTCATGCGTGCAATTCACGATCATGCGGACCTTCAACTGCGTGTGATCGTGACGGGGGTCCATCTGCTCCCGCCGGAGCATACGGCCGACGAGGTTGCCCGCGACTTCACGATCGCCAACACAATCCCGATGCAGCGCCCGGGCAAACACAGCCGCCTCGAGGACGCCGAGGCGCTGGGGCGCGGCGTGACGGGTTTCGCCCAGTGGTGGTCGCGCTATCCGATCGACGTCGTGCTCGTACTGGGCGATCGTATCGAGGCGCTGGCCGCGGCCGCCGCCGCTTCCGTCGGCGGTATCCGTGTGGCGCATCTGCACGG
>JACZXL010000016.1 GCA_022571635.1 Planctomycetota bacterium | reverse complement strand
GTGCGGAACGCCCGGCTGCGTTGACCGATGGCCCGAAGGATCCCGTCCAAGCCGAACAGGCCGACCATCGCGCCGAACGTAGCGGCGATCCGAGCCAGACCAAGTCCCCAGGCCGGCACGGCCTTCCACTCCAGTCCGACTTGGATGACAACCAGCAAGACCCAGGCGGCCATCCCGGCCACGAGCAGTCGGATATCGCGCTTGATCGAGCCGTGCAGCTCCTGACCCTTGGGTGGGGCGAAGCTGCCGGCCGCTCTCAGACCGGCCAACACCACGACGGCAGCGACAAGAGCGAGGTACAGCGGTGTCCAGGCCGAGATATCGCGAAGACCGGTCGGATCCAGCGTGTCAAGTCTACGTGCGACCGGCCTCGCCACGAGAATAACGGCGGCCACGAACAGGCTCAGGGTCAGCCAGAACAACCCGTTTCCGACGGCCCGCGGATTGCGCAACTTCGGGAGGCGACTGGCTGCCGGATCGACGGTGTGCTGCACCGTTTCCCAGATTTCCAGCCCGCACTCCGGACACCGCCCCTCTGCCGACAGTCCGTACAAGTTGTAGCCGCAGCCACGGCAATGGAGCGGCGAGCAGACGACCGCGCCCGCAAGGCTCTGCGGCTGGCTTGGCGCGTTCACGATCGACAACTGTACTGGGTTTGACCGCCCACGCGAAGCCATCCGGCCACCGGCGTCCGCCGGCCCGTCGTTCACCGCGGCATATACTGCCACACCCCAACGGAACCTCTCACGATGCCACAAGAGGCGATTCAACGGCTACGGCGCAACATCACCTCCGTCTACATGGGTAACACGGCGGCGGTCGATCGAGCCATCGTCTGTTTGCTCGCCCGAGGGCACATCTTGATCGAAGATGTGCCCGGCGTGGGAAAAACGGTGCTGGCCAACGCCTTGGCCAAGTCGATCCGCTGCTCGTTCGCCCGTATCCAATGCACCCCCGATCTGCTGCCCTCGGACATCATCGGGGTCTCGGTCTACAGCCGCGAGAAGGAGACGTTCGACTTCAAGCGCGGGCCGATCTTCCACAACATCATCGTCGCGGATGAGATCAACCGCACGACCCCGCGAACGCAGTCAGCTCTTCTGGAGGCAATGAACGAGAACACGGTGTCCGTGGACGGCAAGGTCTTCGACCTGCCCGAGCCGTTCATGGTCGTCGCCACCCAGAACCCGTACGAATTCGAGGGCACCTACTTCCTGCCGGAGAACCAGCTCGATCGCTTCCTGATGCGAATCAGCCTGGGGTATCCGGCCCCCGACGATGAATCACGAATCATCGAAGAGCAACCAGCCCGAACCACGCTCAGGCAACTGGAGCCGGTGATGAGCACCCAGGAGGCATTAGCGCTCCAGGCGCAGGTTGACAAGGTGAAGATGGACCGGGCTCTGGTGGATTATGTGATCGCCCTGGCCGGGGCCACGCGTGAGAACGACGACCTTCAGATCGGGATCAGCCCGCGCGGGGCGCTGGCGCTTTCGCAGGTCGCACGGGCCACCGCCGTGATGAAGGGCCGCGACTACTGCGTGCCGGAGGACGTGGTGTCCAACGTGCTGCCGGTGTGTTCCCACCGAGTTATCAGTAAGACCTACATGCACGCCGGCGATACCGCCACCACCCGCCGAATCATGCAGCAGGTCCTGGAGACGGTCCCGAGCCCGGCCTAGCGGAACCGTCCGCAGTCCCTCTGCGAATCACTCGCGGTCCCCAATTGGCCGTGATCGAGTCGATCACCGGCCGCTCCAAGCCGATATCTTCTAGGCAGAATCCGTCGACCGAGCCCAATCTGCCATGTCGAACCTCGCCCGACCCATCGTCCGTCCCGGGACAACGCGCACGAAAGTGCTGCTGGTCCGTCAGCCGGTGAAGTCCGTGCGCAAACGGGACGAGCCGGACCGGACGGCCCTTCATTTGACCATCGGCGTGATCGTGGCGGTGGGGATCCTGGTGGGCGTATGGCTGATGGGGCACCTGGGGTTCCGACTCGGGTTCGCACCGGCGGTTCGACTTCCCGAACTGCTCGGCGAACCCGGCGAGGGACTGGCCACCGGCACCCTGATGCTGCTCTCCGTGCCGCGGGTGATCATTCTCGCGGGCGTGGTCGATCCGTCCTGGCTGATGGTGGGCTTCGCGCTGATCGCGATCCCCGCCGCGGGGATCAGCGCCGCCAAAGTTCCAGCCCCGGGCGGTCCGCGATTGTCACCAGCCGCGGTCACGTTCAGCTTTGTCGGCGCGATCGCCGCCGGCGTCAACATCCTAGCCATGCTCTGGTGGACCGCGTCGCAGGTGCGCAACGACAAAATCGGCGAACTGCCGATCAGGCTCGGCAGCGCCGATCAGTGGCTTGAGAACCTTCAGACGGTTGCGGCCTTTGACGTGTTGATGGTCATCGCCGCGGCCCTGTGGGCGGTGCTTGTGTTGCGACTGGCGATTCCACGCTGGCTCAAGGCGATCACCGCCAGCGCGAGCTTCTTCACGCTGGTCGTCCTGGCCGTCGCCATGTCGATCAGCAACGCTGCTGTCGCCCAGATCGAAGCGGACCGCTCGCTCGTATTCGTTGACGACGGATCGCTCGATCAGCAACTGCTGTTGGGATTCACGCGCGGTCACGCCGCACTCCTTCGAATCACGCCCAACAATACCGTGGAAACCCGGCTCATCGAGCGCGACACAAGACTGACCGTGTACGGACGACAGTCGATCATCGACATGCTGCGTGAAGAACGTGTGCCCGGGCCGTAGTGAAAAAGCGCCGACGTCGCACTTAGTGACGGCCGTAGCGCTCGATCGCCTCGACAATGGTGCGATGCACGGCGAACGGCTGGCGGATCATCACCCAGAACGCATCGAAGACGTCGCTGCCGGCGCTGGCGAAGCCGATGCTTCCCAAGCCCAGCGACCGCTCGCGCAGCAGTTGGAAGACGCTGGTGTGCTGGATGTCGCGTAGCTTCGTTTCAAAGATCGAGGGGCGCAGGACGCCCTTACGCCGAATGATGCGCCGGTCGGTCAGCACATACAGCCGGTTCCACCATTCCAACCCCTGCCAGGCGAGCCGAACGATGCCGATCGTGATCCCCAACCCGAACGCCAGCGTATCGATCCACGCCACACCGGACAATCGTCCGAGATACATCAGCGCCAGCGTGACGACGGCGATCACCAACAGACTGCCCAGTGAGGCGAGAAGGATGTAGAGCGGGCTGGGGCGAAGCAGAAGGATGATGATCTCGTCGTCCTCGACCAAACCTGCCGGCAGGGCGTTCGCCAGCGTCGGCGCTGCGAGCTCGGGCGTCTCGCCGGCACTTTGCAAACAGTGGGACGACCGCGCGCGCGGTTGGGCGTTGAGACGCGCGGCATTCACGGCGCATCGCCCTTGAACGTACACACATCCGGCAAGTTGCGGTAATAACTTTGATAATCCAATCCGTACCCCACGACAAACTCGTCGGGAATATCGAAGCCGACGTATTCACAGGTTGTCTGCATGGCGGTTGGTCGCTGCTTGCGCAGCAGGACGCACGCGCGAATCGACTTGGGGTTGCGCTGCTGAAGCTCGTTGCGGATCAGCCGTATTGTCTCGCCGGAGTCGAGAATGTCGTCCACGATCAGAACGTGTTTGCCGTCGACGTTCCTTGGCAGGGCCCCGATGATCTTGGCCTGCTTCACCTTCTTTTTTTCGCCGTAATAACTCTGGACCGTGGCGACCTCGATCCTGATCTTGTGCGGCAGATGACGAATGAGATCGGCAACGAAGATGATCGAGCCGGTGAGAATCGGCACGAGGACGATCTCACCTTCAACCCGGACGTCGGCCAAGTCGCGCGAGATCTGGGCGGCAATCTCCTCGACGCGCACAGCGATGCGGTCGCGATCGATCAACACCTGAATCGTGTTGGATGGAACTTGTGAAGTGTATCGCGTCGTTGTCGTCATCGAAGGCCCGGCTTACTGAGCATACGGCTGCCTCACGATTATCAGGGCGAGGCCAGCCTCAGCGTACGCTATTGTACCAACCGCGTCACGAGCCGGGCGCGAGAATCTTCTCATAGGCGGTGAAGGACAACGAGAGGATGATGCCGAACGAAACCGCGTCGGTAATCATGATGAGGAAGATCGCGGACGATTGCGCCGGATCAAAACCGAGCCGTTTCATCAGCATGGGAATCACGGAGCCAAACAGCGTGCCGACGCTCATGGCGACCATCGTGCCCACCCCGGTGACCGCGCCGAGCCACCAGGAGGCGCTGGTTGAACGCAGGGAGAGCAATCCCACGCCCAGAAGAATGATCGCGCCGAGCACAAAACCGGTCATCAGCCCGACGGTCCATTCGCGCACCAGGAGCGGGAGAATCCGCTCTCGTCTTACTTCCTCGAGCACCAGGCCGCGCTGGGTGACCGCCAGCGCCTGGTGCCCACCGTTTCCAACGATCGCGGCAATCACCGGCATGAGCATGGCGAGGATTGGCGCCTGCCGTATGAGATCCTCGAACATCAGGATGATCCACGCGGTGGGAATCATCATGACCAGGCTCACCATCAGCCAAGGAAAGCGTCCGCGGAATTTCTCCATCACGCCCGAATAGACCGCTTCCTGCGCACCGGCGCCGACGGTCTTCTGAACGTCCTCGGTCTGCTCAGCGCGGATGATGTCGATCACGTCGTCCACGGTCACGATGCCAATGAGCCGATCGTCCAGATCAATCACCGGCAACATGGAGTAGTCATACCGATCGAACTCGCGCGCAACTTCTTCGCGGTCAACATCCGGGCGGACCGCCTTGACCGTCGGGTTCATGATCTCACTGAGCGATTGGTCCGGCTGTCCCAGCACGAGATCGCGCAGACCAACCGCGCCGACGACTCGGTTATCCGCGCCCACGACGAGCAGGTGTTGCACGACTTTGGGCAAGTCCTGGGCCCGCAGCCGATCGACGGCTTTCGCCACGCTCAGATCGTCGTTCAAGACGAGGAAGTCGGTGGTCATCAACCCGCCGGCGGTCTCGGGGTCGTAGCCGATGAGCTCGCGCAGCTTGGTGGCGGTGGCCAGCGGCATGGCCGCGAGCACTTCTTCACGGTACGAGTCGCCGATCTCCTGGAGCAGGTCCGCCGCATCATCCGGAGCCATCAGCTCAATGAGCTTGGTGGCGTAGGAAATATCCTCGTCGATCTCCTCCTCGATGACGCGAACGGCCAGGGGGGCCTGCATTTCCGCCAGGGCCTCGGCCGCGGACTGATCGTCCATCTGCTCGAGGACCTCAGCCGCCTCCTCCTGGGGCAGCGTCTCGAGCGTGTCGGCGGCGTCGGCGGCCTCCTGCTGCTCGACCGCCTCCGCCAGCACCGGCACGTCGATCGAGTGCTCCAAGAGTGCGGCCACACGCTCGTCGTGCGGCGAGGTCTCGGCCACGTCCTCGACGTGACTGGTCGGCGCGGACTCAACCTGCGGCTCGGCCGGCGATTGACTGGGGTCTTGTTGGTCCTCGGTCGGCGACATCACCGCGAGTGTACCCAACCGGCTCCGGCCCCGTTCGGCGGTGAGTCAAACTGAACCTGCACGATCCGCCCGCGGGGCCTTCTACCGTCTGAAGTCGAGGTCCTCGATCCGCCCCAGCACGGCCGTGCAGATGTTGGCCAGGTGAGAGGAAGCTCGCTTGTAGTGCCGAGCCAGAAGTGAATAGGCGACAGCTTCGTGCGTCTCGATGCTGGCGGTGTCGACCAACAACTGCTCGATCACTTCATCGCATCGATCCCCGATTGTGTCTGCGCTTGCAATGGCGTCCTTGGCGGCGGCATCATCCGATGCGGCGAAGGCACTCCGCGTCTTTTCGAACAATCGCTCGACATCTTCGCGAACAGCCTCCAACGGCTCCTGGTACCGCGGGACATTGAAGTCCTCGGTGTAGAACCGCCCCACTTCAAAGACGTTCTTGCAATAGTCACCCAAGCGCTCGGCGTCCTTGGCCACGCTCATCAACGCCAGGCACGCGGCGACGTCGCCACCGGGATTGATCGTGAGATGGCGCACGATCTTGCGCCGTATCGATCGCAACAGCTCGTTGACGGACTTGTCACGTCGCAACAGCGATTCCTTGACCTCCTCCGCAGCGACCTTGCGACGCAGCACTTCGTTGGCGCGAACGAACATCCACTGGGAATGATCGAGCATCTCCTCCAACTCAGAGAATGCTTGATCGAGCACATCGCCGGATTTGAAGGCCGCAAACAGTTGCTTAAACATGGAACGCTCCAACACGATCGGCGGCTACGTGAAAAGCCGAACGATCAAATACCCAAGACCCGGTATGAGAATAAACACGACGAGGATGTAAAGGAAGTAATACCGCCGCGACGTTGCGGCAAGTTCGGCATACCACCGCGCCAGGCCGATCGGTATAAAGCGAAGCGGATACCAGATCGCACAGCCGACCACGTTAAACGTCACGTGGCAAATGGCGACCCCGACGGCCGCTGCGACGGGATTCGCTGATGCGGCAAGCACACCCGTGACCGTGGTGCCGATGTTGCACCCAAGCATGAACGGGAAAACACGCTTTGATTTCACCGCCCCGGCCCCAGCCAGCGGAATCATCAGACTTGTCGTAACTGAGCTGGATTGGACAAAGATGGTTGAAATGATTCCCACGACCCCTGCCATGAAGTCGTTGCGAAATAGTATCGAGCTGAACAAGCCTTCGACCCGACGCAACAACGCACCCTTGAGGTTCTTCACCATCAACACCAGCATGAGGAACAATAACAGCAGCCCCATCACCGCGAGGATCGTTCCTTGAGTTTGCGCACTTGACGTGAACAATCCAGCGAACCACTCGAACCTTTCAACGACCGGCTCGGTGATCGCCTTGATCGGGCTATTGGGCTTTTGCTGCGGACTAATACCAAGTGCGCCCGCTGCCCACATCGAGAACCGCGTCAGCCAGCCTTGGCCGGTGGAGCTCAACAAACCGCTGACCCACTCGATCGGGAAGAGGATGGCGACGGTCAGGAAGTTGACGTTGCCGTGCATCAGTGCTGCGGCATAGCCCCGTCGAAACTGGTCCTTAATGCGCATCATGAAACCGGACACCAAGTTGTTCGTGATGCTCGTGCCGATGTTCGCGCCCATCACAGCGAAGATCGCCGTCTCAAGGTCCATTTGGCCCGCAGCGACAAGCGTGATGATCAGCGACGTCGTAAACGATGAACTTTGGACGATGGCGGTTACGAGGACGCCGCCCACCAGAGCAACCACAGGGTTGTGGGCCTGATCTAAGAATTGCTTGATCTGGGAACCCATCGTCTTGAGCCCACTGCCCATGACGTTGATGGCGGCGAGGAAAAAGTACAAACAGACCCCGGCATAAATGCCGTTGAGCCACGCCGGTGTTTCGCGCGTAGACGAGGGCTGACTTAGCGGGGTCGGAGATGATGGGGGCTGCGAAGCGGCGCCCTCGGGCATCTCGGTCGGCCCTCAGTGTGGTAACGATTCGCCCAACGCGAACCGCACGGGGTCGGCATAATACGGTCGGCCCGTCTTCTGTCTACGCCACTTCACGGATTCACGAGAAAAATATTTCGTCGCTATCCTCGTCCAGATGGACCAGCGGCGGGCACGGGCCCCCAACGTCTTTGAAGTGATCGATTTGGCCGATCCTCGCCTCGCCGACTACCGCGATATCCGTGACCGGGGCCTGCGTGGCCCAGACGGCATTCCCGGGCTGTTTGTTGGCGAACAGCCACTGATCGTCAAGCGCATGCTGTCCATGCCGGGCGTGACCAAGTCCGTGCTCGTGGTGACGACTTGGGCGGATCGCATCGCCCCCCTTGCCCCGCCCGAGGTGCCGGTCTATGTCGCCCCGCTGGACCTGATGCGGCGCGTGGCTGGATTCGCCGTCCATCGCGGCGTGCTGGCCGTCGGATACCGGGCCAAGGTCGAGCGACCAAGCCTCCACGCGATTATCAGCGGCGACGGGCCACTAACATTGCTGCTCTGTGAGGACATCACCAACATCGACAACATCGGGCTGCTGTTTCGCAACGCCGCCGCGTTCGGCGTCGATGGCGTATTGCTCAGTCCCAAATGCCACGACCCGCTGTATCGAAAGTCGCTTCGCGTCGCTATCGGGCACGCCCTGACGGTGCCGTTTGCCCGCAGCGAGGATTGGTCGGGTGAACTGGCGAGACTCCAGCAAGAATGGAATGTCACGTTGGTGGCCGCGGCGTTGGACGAGCGAGCGGTCGAGCTGGATTCGGCCCCGTGCCCGGAGCGTGTTGGGCTTGTTGTCGGGCCGGAGTTCGATGGCCTGCCGTCCGCGACGCTTGACCAATGCGATGCGATCGTGAAGGTGCCGATGGCCCCCGGCGTAGACTCGCTGAACGTCGCCGTCGCCGCCGCCGTCTGCCTGCACCGCTTCAGCACCGCCGTGCGTGTGTAAACAGTGAAGGACCGCCGCAGCGATTGGGCCGCCAGGTCCGGAATACCAAAATGCTTAGGGTCGCAAGTGCTCCTGGAAGTAGCGGCGAATGGCCTCCAGCTCATAGGCCATGCTTTCCTCTGTAACGTCGTGGCCCTGTCCAGGCAGGACGAGTAGGTCATAGGATTTTCCCGCCCCAATAAACGCCTCAATCATTCTTACTGTGTGGGAAAAGGGAACGTTGACATCGCTTGTGCCATGCATGAGTAGCAGTTTTCCCTTGAGCTTGTCCGCCAAACGGAGATTCGATGCGTAGGTGTACGCCTCTTTGTTCTTCTCGATTGGGCCCATTGCGGAACCGTAAGCCCAATGCGCTGCAAGGTCCGTTATCGATGCACCGGCGACACCAACGTGATAAACATCTGGAGCCAGCAGCATGCCGCGGATGGCCATGTAACCGCCGTGCGAATATCCGAAGAGGCCCACCCGCCCAAGATCCATGTAGGGTCGTGTTTCGGCCAGCTGTTTAAGTGTCGCCACGTGGTCGGGAATTTCGTGGCGTCCTAGTTGTGCAAAACTCGTGCTCCGAGAAAACTCCCGTCCCCGTCCATCGGTCCCTCGGTTATCCACAAGGAAAACGACGAATCCCAACTGAGCAAATGCCCGGGCCCACCAACCCCTGGTGAAGCTATGCGGCACGATGCTCGAACCCCCGTAGATTTGATCGATCACCGGATATTTCTTTTGCGGGTCGAAATCGTGCGGTTTGAAGAGCACGCCATAAAGATCGGTTGTCCCATCGGCAGCTTTGACCACGAAGTCCTCGGGCGGCCTCCACTTCAGTTCGTTGACGAGCGCGTCGATCTTGGCCTTGGACAGGACTTGCAGCAGCGTGCCGTCTGCCCGCCGCGACTCCACTGCGGGCGGCCGATCCACGTTCGAGTGTGTGTCGAGGAAAAACTCCGTTGACGGTGCGAACGCTATCTCGTGCTGACCGCTTCCTTCCGTCAATCGAGTGAAGTTGTTGCCTTCCAAGTTTATACGGTACAGATGCGTATCGTAGAGTCGTTTTTCCGCACGCGCCGTGAAATATACCCATCCGCGCTCTTCGTCCACTGCAACCACTTCCATCACCGGGAACGTTCCCTTGGTGAGCCGCCGAATCAGCTTCCCAGTCATGTCATAGAGATAAAGGTGATACCACCCGTCGCGCTGCGACATCCAGATGAATTGGTCGCCATTCTTCAGCGGAGTGAAAGTTTTCTCGCCCTGTCCTAGAGCAAACCCGGGATGGGATTCCGCAAGGATGAGTCTCGTCCGGCCCGTCGCAGGGTCGGCTCCCATCAAGTCCATCCGTTCCCAATAGCGATCGACCCGATAGAATAGCAACTCCGATCCATCACTCCGCCAGCCAACGATAAGAGCGTACTGGTTCGGCCCCAATCCGGTATCGACACGCGTTAGCTCTTTGGAACGAATGTCCAAGATGAACAGTTCGGTCTGCGGTATGGGCTCGCCGGCCCGACTATAGGAGATCCATCGCACTTCCTCCGTCGGACTGCGGTAGTCGACGATCGGAATCTTCGGTACGTTGCGGTAGTCCCCCTTCTTGACCGCCAGCTTGGAGCTATCCGGCGACCACGAAGCCCATTTGCTGTAGGTTCGTACCGGGACGTCGCGCCATTCGTACCCTTCTTTGCCGTCGATCGTAAGCTGAACTCTTTTGCCATCGGCCGTGGAACGTAGCCAAACATTGCGATCTTTTAAGAAGGCGAACCAGCGCCCATCCGGTGAACGTATCTCCATCAGGTCCAAGTCGGGATACCCGGCGCCTTTGCGTGTGATCTGCGGAACAAGTCTGCGTTGCTCCTCCTGGGGTATAGAAGGAGCAGGCATGATCTCGTAGGTGTCGAGCTTGAGGACAAGTTCCTTGTCCTCCACGGTGAAACTCACCGCCGTCTCGCTCTCGTCCATGAAAGTGAACTCCTCAAAGGGGAGTCCTTTGTTGGGCGGCTCGTGTCCCAGCAATTCAGTCAGCGCTTGACGCAGGCGCGCGATGTCGAACAAGGGCGTCTTCGTGTTAGCCTCGGGATCCATCTTGTAGATGATGGTGTTCTCAGGTGCGCCTTCGGCGTACCAGAAGCTGCTGCCGTCGGCCATCCAGTGCGGCTCGATCGAGCCGCTTTTCACATAGGAGGCAAACTCCAGGTAGCGATAGTACATCGCCTCGCGTTCGGATTGCGCGTCCTGCTGAGCATGACCCGGGGTTGCCATGACCGCCAAGCCAACGACCACAATGACAAGCGTCGCCTGATGTGCGGTACGCATTGTTAGTTCTCCCAACGCTGCACTGCCTCCCTTAGCGCCCCTCACTTGGCGGCGTTGAGCTGGGGCAGGAAGTTCTCCAAGACCCATACTTCGTTTTGGACGCTGAACCCGGTGCTCAAAGCGGTGCACGATGCTGGGTCCCCTTCACCGCCCGCGAGACATCCGCATCGTACCGTCAGCCGGGCCAGGGACGACCGCATCGTGCCCGCGGTATTGACAACGAGCCAATAGAGCGGTTCCCTGTGAGTGTGCAAGCTGGAACCGGGCAACCTGATCCGCGAACGATTGATCGCCAACTCTCCGAGGCGGTCGAGGCGTTCACGAGTCGCTTCGACCGGCCGCCGCGGTTCGCGGCTGCCGCGCCGGGGCGGGTCAATCTCATCGGCGAGCACACCGACTACAACAACGGCTTCGTCCTGCCCATGGCCATCGACCGTTGGGCGATCGTCGTCGCCGACCTCACGCATGCGAGCAACTCAACTCTCTGGGCGATCGACCTCGATCAATCCGTTCAATGCGACTTCGCCGGCCTGCGCTCGCCCGTCGCTGGGAGCTTCGCCAACTATCTACTGGGTGTCGTCGATCAGTTTGCCAAGCTCGGTCACACGGTCCCCAATCTCGACGTTGCCATCACGAGCACGGTGCCAATCGGCGCGGGATTGGCCAGTAGCGCGGCGATCGAGGTAGCGACGGCGACCTTGTTGGCGGAAGTCGTGGGCGCGAGACTCGATCCGATCGAGAAGGCGTTGCTGTGCCAACGAGCTGAGCACACCTTCCCGGGCACGCCTTGCGGCATCATGGACATGTTCATCGCCACGCTCGCCCAGCCGAACCACGCGCTTTTGATTGATTGTCAATCCAATACAGCCGAGCCGATTCCTTTGCCACCGGCCGACTCTGTAACTGTGCTGATCGCCAACACGAACGTACACCATGATCTCGCCGCGAGCGCTTATGCTGCTCGTCGAGAAAGCTGCCGGAGCGCCGCCGCCAAGCTCGGTCTGACCACATTACGCGAGGTGGCGACCACAATGGGGATACCTCCGATTTTCTCGGGGCGGGGGCTCACCGAGCGCGAATCCCGCTGTGCCGAGCATGTCGTGTGCGAGAACGAGCGCGTGCGGTCGGCGGCGGCGGCACTGGGCAGCGGCGATCTAGACACGGTCGGCGGGTTGATGTTCGACAGCCATGCGTCATTGCGCGATCTATTCGACGTGAGTTGCCCGGAGCTGGACCTACTGGTTGAGGTCGCCGCTCAGATGCGCAGCGACGGCTCCGTGTTCGGGGCCCGCATGACCGGCGGCGGGTTTGGAGGTTGCGCGGTGCTTCTTTGCCGAGCCGACCGGGTCAGGACCGTGTCGGATGCACTGGCCCATCGCTTTTCGTCCCGGTTCACGCGACCCGCTACGCTGTTCACGGTCGCTGCCGTTGGCGCGTCGGGCGCATTTACCCTCTGATCAGGCGTCCGGGACGAATACGCGGCGTTCACCTCGCGCCGTCGCCGGTTTGCTCGTACTTCTCGCGCAGTCGTCCGCCTTTGCGCGGCTCGACGCCGGCTCGCGTGCCTTCACCGGTCTGGACCTCCTCGTCGGAGGCGAACCGCGGAAGCTTCTGGGCCACCTTGCGCTTCCCGGTGAGGTTGTCGTGGATGATGCTGATCGCCTCATCAACGTCGTCGGTCAAGCTGAACAGGTCGAAGTCCTCGGCCACGACGGTCTGGACCCGATCACACATCGTGTGCCTCATCCAGTCCAAAAGTCCCGCCCAGAAGTCGCGGCCGATGAGGACGACCGGAAAGGGCACGACCTTGAGGGTTTGAATCAGCGTGAGACTCTCGAAGAACTCGTCCATCGTGCCGAAGCCGCCGGGGAATATGACGAATCCCTTGGCGTACTTCACAAACATCACCTTGCGGATGAAGAAGTAGCGGAAGTTCAGCTCGACGTTCTGGTAGGGGTTGGGCAACTGCTCCATCGGCAACGCGATATTCAAGCCCACCGAAGTGCCTCCGGCTTCCAGCGCTCCCTTGTTGGCGGCTTCCATGATGCCCGGCCCTCCGCCGGTGATCACCGCAAAGTCCTTGGCCACGAGTTTGGCGCCACAGGTGATGGCGAGCTGGTAGTAGCGATCCTGCGACGGCAGTCGCGACGACCCAAACACGCTCACCGACGGCCCGAGCTGGGCGAGCGTCTCGAACGATTCGACAAACTCGCTCATGATCCGCAGCACGCGCCATGCCTCGTGCTGCAACGCTTCTTTGTGTTGCACCGTGTCCATGCGGAGCCTCCTGAGTCTGATCGTATCGGCCAGACGCCCCTCGCCGGTCGGGTATCAGGGGCGAAGCCGATTGGCCGCCAAAGGCGTTTTTGCAATAACATGTTGTCTGTCAACGACTTACGCTGCGACATTTGAATACGGTTCCCAAAGGTGATAGACTGCGGGCAGTATGGCCAAAATCCTCTCCTCCCGCCGACGCGGTTCTACGAGCAACCGCGGCGCGGTCGAGATCATCACCTTCGCCAATGCCGTTCGGTATCTGTATGACCGGGTGGATGTCGAGCGGATGCGCGTCATCCGAGCCAACCAGGGTCTGTTCAAGCTGGACCGGATGCGCGGGCTGTTGGCGGCGCTAGGCAACCCTCACGAGCAGCTGCGGACCGTCCACGTCGCGGGAACGCTGGGCAAAGGCTCGACCGTGGCCATGATCGCCTCGATGCTCCAGGGGTGCGGGTACGGCGTCGGGCAATACACCAGCCCTCACCTGGTCGACGTGCGAGAGCGGGTCACGATCAACGGCCAGCCCATCAGCAAGGCCGAGTTCACGGAGTCGATACGGCAGACGGCCGCCGCCGCGGCAACGCTGCCGAACGAGCCGACTTTCTTCGAGATGTTGACCGCCCTCGCTTTCAAGTACTTCGCCGAGCAGGCGGTGGACATCGCGGTCATTGAGACAGGTTTGGGCGGGCGACTCGACGCCACTAACCTGATCCGGCCCGAGGTGAGCGTGATCACCCGGATCGACTACGACCACATGCACATTCTGGGTCAAACGCTGCCCAAGATCGCCCGGGAAAAGGCCGGCATCTTCAAGCGCGACGTGCCCGCATTGTCAACCAAGCAGCCGCCCGAGGTTGAAGAGACACTGCGAGCGGTCGCCGAGCGCGTCAAGGCGCCGTTGCGCCTCATCACCAAGGACATCGAGTTCAGCTGCCGATTCGGCGGGGCCTCCGGATCGCTGGGCCCACACACGCGAATCTGTCTGCTGACCGACACGAGCCAGTTCATGCACCTGCCCGTCCCGTTGCAAGGCGAGCACCAGGCGCTCAACTGCGGCCTGGCCCTGGCGGCCATTGACGTCCTCAAGGGATCGGGATTCGAGTTCCCCGAGATCGCCCTGCACGAAGGGTTGGCCCGGACTCAGACGCCGGGACTGATGGACCTGGCCTGGCGCCAACCGCGGATCCTTTTGGACGGCGCTCATAACCCGGCCGCGATCGGCGCATTAATGCGAAGTGCCGGCGCCTATGTGCCTTATGACTCGATGATCTGTGTCTTTGGCTGCTGTGAGGATAAGGACATCCCGGCGATGCTCGACCAGTTGGCGTTGGGGGGAGACAAGATCATCTTCACCCGGGCCAAGAACACACCACGGGCCGCCGACCCCAAGGAGCTTCACCAGCTCTTCAACGAGCGCAGCGGTAAGATGAGCCAAGTCGCCCCGACCCTTTCCAAGGCCCTGGATTTGGCGTCACGGGCCGTCGGCCGGGACGATCTCATCTGTGTGACGGGCAGCTTCTTCCTGGTTGGTGAGGCCAAGAAGTACCTCGCCGACCTGGAGCGCAAGCGCCAATCGCGATGATCCCTCGGGCGGTTCAGGACAAGGCCGCTTATTTGATTCACCTGAATCAGCCGATACACTTGGCAACGATGTGCGCGACGACCACGCTTCGACCGCTCCTGCTTGGCCCGACCACCGGGTAGCCCGCGCGCGATCCACTGCACGTATTCACCAGCAGGGCCTCGCGTTTGCGGGCCCTTGTTGCTATTCATCCACCGCCTTTGACCGAGGCACGACGCATGAACAACGCGTCACCAACCAACGCACAACAGACGAGCCCGGCTTCTGAGAACAACGACGAAACGCCTCCGTACCGATACACGGGTCGCCTGGCCGGTGAGATCGAAACGCGCTGGCAGGCGTATTGGGAGCGCCGCGGCACGTTCAATACACCGAACCCCGGCCACGATGGCTTCGATGCGTCCAAGCCCAAGTATTTCTGCATCGACATGTTCCCGTATCCATCCGGGGCGGGGCTGCATGTAGGCCATCCCGAGGGCTATACCGCCACCGACATCGTCTGCCGATTCAAGCGGCATAAAGGGTTCAACGTCCTTCACCCGATGGGATTCGACGCCTTCGGTCTGCCCGCCGAGCAGTACGCGATCCAAACCGGGGTGCACCCGTCCATCACGACGCAAAAGGCGATGGACACCTTTCGCACGCAACTGAAGCGATTCGGCTTTTGCTACGACTGGTCGCGCGAGTTCGCCACCATCGATGAGAACTACTACCGCTGGACGCAATGGATCTGGCTGCGCGCGTATCACGCGTGGTACGACCCCGCTCAAGACAAGGCGCGGCCGATCGAGGCGTTGACCGAGGAGTTTGCATCCGGAAGTCGCAGAATCGAAATGAACCCCGATGCCTCACAAAATGCGGCCGGCGCGTCGTTTCAGCAAGTCGCCATTCCGGAACACGGCGCGTCGTGGGAGGACTACCCGGATGATGAGCAACGTGTGATTCTGGATTCGTGGAGATTGGCGTACCTTTCTCAGCAGAGCGTCAACTGGTGTCCAAAGCTTGGAACGGTGCTCGCCAACGAAGAAGTCATCGACGGCAAATCCGAGCGCGGCCGGCACCCGGTCTATCGCAAGTCGCTGCGACAGTGGATGTTTCGCATCACCGCCTATGCCCAGCGGCTACTGAGTGATCTAAAGAACCTGGATTGGCCCGAGTCGACGCGCACCATGCAGCAACAATGGATCGGGCGCAGCGAAGGCGCTCACATCGATTTTCCACTGATCGATCCGCCTATGGAGGTCAGTCTCGACCAGCTGCGCGTTTTTACCACGCGCCCTGACACGATCTTCGGCGCAACCTATATGGTCGTGGCGCCGGAGCATCCGCTGGTGCAACAGATTCTGGATCATCCGGGCCCTGAAACTCCGGTTGCGGCATTGACCGATTATGTCGCTCAAGCGCTGAGCCGCTCCGACGTCGATCGCATGGCGGAATCCAAGGACAAGACCGGCGTGTTCACCGGCGTCTACGCCTTGAACGCCGCCACCGGTCAACGGATCCAAATATGGGTCGCCGACTATGTCTTGATGAGCTACGGCACGGGCGCGATCATGGCCGTGCCCGGCCAAGACCAGCGGGACTGGGACTTCGCCAAGGCGTTCGAGTTGCCCATCGTTCGCACCGTCAAGCCGCCCGCCGACTTTGACGGCGAAGCGTATCTCGGCGACGGGCCGGCCGTGAACAGTGGTTTTCTTGACGGCCTGAACGTCGCCGACGCGAAAAAGAAAACGATCGAATGGCTGGAGGAAACAAACCACGGCCAAGGCACGGTGCAGTTCAGGCTGCGCGACTGGCTGTTCAGTCGGCAGCGCTATTGGGGCGAGCCCTTCCCGGTCGTGCTCGATCATCGGCAACCACTACCCCGTCATGGAATCGAAACTGCCCGTCAAGTTGCCGCCGATGGATGATTACACGCCGCAGGAAACCGACGAGCCGCGGCCGCTCCTGGCCAAGGTGACCGATTGGGTCAACACCACCGCGGGCGACGCCGGCGTCGATCCGGCGCTGTTGCCGCCTGACACGCCGGTGAAGCGCGAGACGAACACCATGCCCAACTGGGCCGGCTCGTGCTGGTACTACCTGCGCTACTGCGATCCCAGCAACGACGAGCGATTCACATCACGCGAATGTGAAACGTATTGGATGGGCGAGGCCGGGGTTGATTTGTATATCGGCGGGGCGGAGCATGCGGTGCTGCACCTGCTCTATGCTCGATTCTGGCACAAGATCCTCTACGACCTGGGCGAAGTCTCGACGCCCGAGCCGTTCACGCGCCTGTTCCATCAAGGCATGATCACCTCCTTCGCCTATCAGCGCAGCGACAAGACGCTGGTGCCCATGGACGAAGTGCGCGATGAAGGCGACGAAGCGATCGAGATTGCCACCGGTAAACCTGTAACAAGAATCATCGCGAAGATGTCCAAGTCGCTGCACAACGTCATCAATCCCGACGGTGTGATCAACGACTACGGCGCAGACACGTTCCGGCTCTATGAGATGTACATGGGCCCGTTGGAGGCGACCAAGCCGTGGAACCCGCGCGATATCGTCGGCGTGTTCCGGTTCCTGCAGCGCGTCTGGCGATTGGTCGTCAACGAAGACACGGGCGAGTTGGCGCTGGCGCATTCTTCCAACGACGAAGTCGAACGCGCGTTGCACGGCACGATCGCGAAGGTGGGAAAGGACATCGAACGCCTGGCCATGAACACCGCCATCGCTTCGATGATCGAGCTTGTCAATACCGCAACTTCACGAGGCGGCTTGACGCGCGATCAGCTCGAACGGTTCGTGGTTGTGCTATCGCCGTTTGCGCCGCATATTGCTGAGGAACTGTGGTCCAAGCTCGGGCATGAGCCTTCGTTGGCCGACGCGCCTTGGCCGGACCATGATGAATCGATGCTCGTGAAGGACCAGATCGAGCTGCCGGTGCAGATCAGGGGCAAGGTGCGGGCCAAGCTGATGATCGCTGCGGACGCCGACGCGAAGCTGACGGAGCAGCTCGTTCTCGCCGATCCGAAGGTCCAGGCCGCGTTGGGCGGGATGACGGTCCGCAAGGTCATTGTCGTGCCGGGCAAGATTGTGAACATTGTCGCGGATTGAACGATCGAGCCCGATCTCGATTGATACGCAACCCGTGGGCGTACCATCGCCATTCCGGCGGCGTTCCGGGGGGTGATCAGCGATTTTCTTTGGGTTTGCGGGGAGCGGGGGTACACTTATGACGATGTACGGCACCGCCCAATGGCAGGAGCTTTGTCGATTTGCGGACCCGCAATTGGCCCGGTCCGTCGCCACGTCAATCGAGTCGATGGAGTTTGAGGTTCGCCTCGCCGCCGGTCACGGTGATCCACCCCAGGAGCGCGCCGAGACGACCGGCCTCGCCCAGCCTCCATACGTCATCGAGGTGGATCACGGCGATTGGCAAACGCTGGCCGACATACTCGACGAGATCGTCGATGAGCAGCTTGAGTTCGATCGGCTCTTTGAAATGCGCCACACGAGACTCAGCCGGCAGCGCGTTTTCATCATCATCACGCTGACCGGCGTCGTGGAAGTGCTGGCGATCCTCGGCTTGATCGAGCTGTAGGGGGGAATCCGATGGATGATGAAGCAACCTCACCGTTGCCGGTCAACGCACCGATACTGTGTCGTCGGTGTCGGTACGACCTTCGCGGCACTGCTTCTCCTGTTTGCCCGGAATGCGGTGCGCCGAAGTCTTGCACGAAGCTCGCGTTCTTTAACGTTGACGAATTCGATGAAGCCGCGCGCGTTCTCAAAGAGGCGGGTATTTATATTTGGTGCGTTCACTCGCGCGCCGGCGGTGCTGGTGTGATCAATTTCTTTACCGGTCAAACGATCAGGCCGGTGATCTGGTTCGGCCGACAGGACCTCAAAAAGGTATTCGCAACGCTGGAGGAGGGCGGTGTGGCGACTCCGTTACCCATCGTCGATCGGACGGAGCCGAATTGTCCATCTTGTAGCGCACCGCTTGACACCAAGGGCGACGAAATCTGCCCGGAATGTGGTACCGCGTTTCAGTGGGTCGATTTTGACGAGTTGTGCGGAGATTGAAACGCCGATTGCAACCGATCTGGACAGATTGGTCGCGGTCGCCACGGCGAACGAACCAGACGAACCACGACCAGCTCTATCAACGGCACCGCTTGCGATTCGCGGCTTCGCCGAGGAAGACGCGTGGAAAGTGACCCGCAGGTGAACAGCCTCATACACTTGCGGTATGACGCAAGAGCGTGAGACACCGGCTGATGCGGCCGCCGCCGTGATCTGCGAGGTTGAACCCTGGGCGTTGCCCGAGCCCGAGCCGACGACGTTGATTGCGCTGTGGCCGGGGGACGAGCCGCCGACACAGCTTGAGATTCTGGCTGCGTTGTCCAGCGCCGCCGATCAGGACGCCCAGGTGCTGGAGGAACTCTCGCTGGACGAGCCGGACGTGCCGTGGGCGATCGTTGTCGGTATCCCCGGGCTACCGGTGGCGCTGAACATTTGGACGGAGCCGGCTCGTGAGCTTCCGCCAGATGAAACTGATGCGATCGGCGCTGCGGACTGCAAATGGGTCGTCGGCGTCGAGACGCTACTAGAACCCGGCGATCCACTCGATCGTTTCATAACGCTTATGCGCCTCGTGACGAGCGCCCTGGAAAGCTCACCGGCCATCCTTGATGTGAACACAACACAGTGGCATACGCGCCACGATCTCGATGAGCACTTCACTGCTTCTTCGATCGACCCGCCGGTGGAAGTGCTTTGGGTGATCCAAATCGTCAACCGGGAGGGCGATGAACAATGCACAGGATCATCGTGGCTGCACACGCACGGTCTTTGGCGTTGCGGCAAGCCGGAGCTGGAGATGCTCGAAGTGCCTTCCGCGTACACCAACAGAGCGTGCGAGCTACTGAACACCATTGCCGGACGATTGCTCGAAGAGCCGCCTCCGGCGCCCGGCGAGGAGTTGTTGATCGGCAACGAGATGGCGGTCATCCTCCAGCCCTGGCAGGACGTTGCGCCGTATCTTGCGGACGACACGCCGGGAAGTATGCGCGATCGCGCCGATGAGAACGACAACGCCCATACCGGGATCCGGGCCGTGGTCTGCGATCCTCAACCTCGTGGCGCCTACCGCCCACTCTGGGTGTGGCCACAGGCGGTGCTGGACCGCTTGGACGACGATGATGCGGTGCTCTACCCAGCCAAGCGCGTTTCGCAGCGGCAGGCGTCAATCGCCCGGGCAACCTGGCCGGAGCTTGCGACAATGTTCGCTTCGTTGTCGGAACCCCTTTTGCGCACCGACATCGACCCGGCGAAGCCGACCGATTCGCCATCGGTGCGCTTCATCATCAAAGCCGGTTTCCTAGAATCCGACAGACCCGAGGAGCATCGCGAGCACCTCTGGTTCGTTGTCCGCCGGTTCGTTGGTGACTCCGTTGAGACGCAACTGGTCAATCAACCAATTCACTTCAGCCAGCTAAGAAAAGGCGACATCACGCACGTTCAGCGCGAGACAGTCTCCGACTGGTCGGTGATCACGCCGCAGGGGAGTTTCGGCCCGGCCCGACTCGGCCCAATGCAGCGGGCGATCGATCAGCTTCGCGAGGGAGTGGTGACGACATGACAGACCTTGACCGGGACGACCTGGAACCGATCGCCGAGACCGAGACTGAGTTCGAGGCGCAAACGAAGGCGGCGGTGCTGCGATCGGAGGGGATCGAGTGTGCCGTCGTCCACAACGCGCCATCGTGGACCGGCCAGATGTCCTTGAGTCCAACCGGTCGAGGCGCGTTCGTTCTCGTGAAGCGTCAGGACGCCGATCAAGCCCGCAAAATCCTCCAAGAACGAATCGACGACTCCGTCGATCTTGATTGGGACGAAGTGGACGTCGGCGAGCGCGAGGACACACTTCCCCTGCACCCAATCAACGGTATGCCGCTGCCAGCGAAGATCGCCGCCGCGCTGATCGCGTTGACGCTCCTGGCGGGACTGATCGTGGCCGTTCTCGTAATGATTCGGTGAGACATGGAACGCGCGTGGGCGCGCAGCGAGCTCAGCCGCCCTGGGGCGTCTGTGACTCGACCTCGGGCGTCGATCTGTCACGGAACTCAATCAGTCTTGGTCGCGGGCCGAATCGATCGACGGCTAGGGCCGCGTCGTTCGCCCGTGCGAGTTCCATCCTCCGGATTCGCAGGACCTGCCCAGTCGCGGGGTCACGCAACAACTCGGTCGAGCCAAGGACAATCTCAAAGTCGAGTCGTTGTACAGCCGGGTCTTGCCCATTGGTATCCTCCGGTTCCACAAGGCGCTCGACCGTCAGCAAGACCTTGTCACCGGGCCTCCTGGCTTGGATCGAACGAACGAAGGATTCCCAGGTCCCGGCCGGCCGGCCATCAAGGTGGGTGATTTGATCGCCGGGCTCGAGCACTTCAATCGCCGGCAACCGCTCCACGAGCTGCTGGATGATAATCTCGTCGGGCCACCGGCGAGGGTCCACGCTGATGCCGATTGCCCCGCGGGGCGCGTGGAGCAAATCATCACGCAGACAGACGAGCAAGCGATGACGCTGTTCAGGACTAAGGTCCTTCCGGGCAAGCACCTTACAAACCTGGCGGCGATTCACGATCCCGCCCAGAAGCTGTTGCATGGCCGCCTCACGGATCGCGAATACCGGGTCGTCGAGCTTGGCGACGAGGTCAGCGAGGCTGGGGTCCACCGTGACGAACTCGAGCTCCTGATCCGTGGGCAGAGCGGTAGCGTCGGAGATGGACATGGGTGGCGGCTCCGAGATCGCGGCTTGCCCCGGTTGCCCGATCGCCGCATCCGCCAGGCAAACCGTCGTCGCGACGACGACGGTCCGCGCGGTTATTGGCCACCGCCAGGCGAGGCGGATTCTCTGAGCCAATTGTCTCATCCTTCAACCCCCGAGATAACGAACGAGCTTCTCGGCCCGCGGCACGATCCAGCGGGACTCTCGCTCAACCATACGCAGGAATGAGGAGGCGCGGATGCGTCCAAAGCTCCCGGTGGCGGCGATCGGCACCACGCTCTCCATGATCAACGCCTCCACGATGAGCCAGGGCAATGAGGCCAGCTCCTGATCGGTGAGACGATCGCCGGCCGTCTCATGGTATCCATGCATTAGCGCGCGAACCCGCTCGGCATCGAGACCCGCCGGCCAGTGGTCCGGATCATCCGGCCAGGACATTCGCATCGAGAACTGCAACACGGCGTTGGCAATATCAGCCATCCGCGGCTCGAGGCGGGCCGAGTCGAAGTCCAGCACCGCAGCGATCTTCGAGTCGTGAAACAGGAGGTTCCCGGGATGCCAATCGCCGTGGATGATGACTTTCGGCCACGACCCGTACCCAAACTTATCGACGCGTTTCGCGGCCTCGTTATAGGTCTTGTGCAGGAACACACAGATCTTTTTCAGCATCTTCCGATCCGCCTGCGGCTCGACCGCAGCGACGGCATCGGGAATTTGGGAGAGCTTGACCTCGAGTCCCGCGGCGCCGTGGTAGGCTCCGACCGGCGGATCGAAGGGCGGCTTGAATGTCGCGAGCAGCCGATGCAACGCGCCCAGCACCCGGCCTGCCTCGTGCGTCTGGGCCACCGACTCGTCATACCGCGTCCCCGCCGCATAGTGGAACAGCTCGTAGATTCGGCCGTTGAGTTGAAGCAGCGAGTTGTTCGTGCCTCGCGTCCCGACCAGAGCCGCGATGGGGTAGTCTCGCTCAGCCAGGAATAGCTGCAGGCTTTGGGCGAACGCCACGCGATACGGATCATCCCGACCAGGGGCCCGGCGTTTCAAGAGGAACCGGCCCTGTTGGCTCTTGATGCGGACCTTGGGCGCTCGCCGCGATCCTCGGCGGTACTCTCGGATTTGCTCGATCTGGCCGAGGTCGTAGTGACTGAGCACGATCGCCAGCTCGTGCGAATCGAATTGATCGCGCTGACTCTGCGGTTCGAGAAACGGCCCGAGGTGCGCTTGCGGTTCTTGAGGCTCCGGCAAGGCCATACCACTGTTATGCACCGTGATGACCTGCCGGGCAAGGATCAACCCGGCAAATCTCGGTCACTCCACGTTTTGCACTTGTTCCTTTATCCGATCGATAGCGCCCTTGACCTCTACGATGAGGCGGCTGATCTGAGCGTCGAGACACTTGGCCGCGATCGTGTTCGCCTCCCGCAGCATCTCCTGCCCGAGAAAGTCGAGGGTGCGCCCCGCCGGCTCGCCATCGTCGGCGTCGATGATCTCGGCGAAATGCTCCAAGTGCGCCTGCAGCCGGGTGACCTCTTCGGCGATGTCGGCCCGTTCCGCGTACACCGCCACCTCCCGGAGAAGGTCATCGTCGCTGACGGCCGTCGCGTTCTCCGCCAGCAACACGGTGATCCGGTCGCGAAGCCGCTCCTGATACAGTTCCACGACCTTCGGCGCCCGCTCGGCGATCAGGGCCAGACGCTCGACCACCTGACGGCGATAGGTGTGCAGCAACTCATGCAGCCCTCGCCCCTCACGACTGCGCATAGCCAGGACCTTGTCGCACGCTTCCTGAGTTAGGCTCGCCAGGACCGGCTTCGCCCTCTCCAGCATCTGCTCCCCGGTTCCCGACATGACCACTCCGGGCAGCGCAATCAGAGCCCCGACGTCGATCCTCGCTGTATCATGATCCACGCCCGGCACGTCCAGCAACTGATCAAAGTAGCGTTGCAGCGCATTGGTGTTGATCTGCGCCGCGGCGTCTGCTGAGGTGTCCGAGAATCGCACGGTCAGGGTGATGCTTCCGCGATTGAGCCGGCTCGCCACCGCCGATTCGAGTTCCGGTTCCAGGCCTTGCAGCTCTTCGGGCACCCGCGTCACGGCCTTGAAATACTTGCTGTTCAGCGAGCGCACCTCGATGACATAACGGGCCCCGTCCACCTCCTTTGCGGCGGTCCCAAAGCCCGTCATCGAACGAATCATCGGCTTAGCGCTCTCCGGGGTCGTCGTCGGTGTCGTCGTTGGATTGATCCGAATCCGAAGGATCAACGATCGGTACAGCATCGTCCGGCGGCGGGATTGTCGCGCCCGTATCAACCACGCCGGTATCGCCCAAACCCGGATCGACCCCCGGCCCTGACTGCAATCCCGCTGTCGCCGCCGCCGGCGCCGGTCCACCTTTGGGGGGGTTATCAAGGATATTCAGCGCAATCGCCAACGACAGGTACAGGGCGAACGCGACAACGGTGGCGACGGTCAGGGCGTCGCCGACCCGTCCGCCGAACACCGTGTCCGTGCTGCTTCCGCCCGCGCCGCCGAACGCGCCCGCCAACCCACCGCCCTGTGGCCGCTGGACGAGGATGATCAGCACCATCGCCAACGCGACCAACATGAACAGGAAGGTCACGATCCAGAACCAGATGGTCATGCTGTGCTTGCCTCGCGCTTCTTCTCGGTAGCTTGAACCGCAGCCTCAACGATAGCCTTGAACTGCGCCGAGTCGAGCGACGCACCCCCAACCAGCCCCCCGTCGATCTGGGGCTCAGCGAACAGGTCCCGGGCATTCGACGCGTTGACCGACCCGCCATATTGTATTCGCAGCTCGCCGGCCGTGTCTTGATTATACAAGTCCGCCACCGACCGCCGAATGATCTGATGCACCGCCGACGCGTCCTGCGGGCTGGCCACCTGACCGGTTCCGATGGCCCAGACCGGCTCGTAGGCGATGGTCACCCGCCCCATCTGTTCGGGCGCGACGTCCCGCAACCCCGCCATGAGCTGAGACACATTGACCCGGTTGGTGTCGCCGGCCTCGCGCTGTTCCAGGGTCTCGCCGATACACAGCACCACGCCCAGTCCCGCCGCCAGCGCCGCCAGGAGCTTGGCGTTCACCAGCTCGTCGTCCTCGCCGAGGACGTGCCGCCGTTCGGAGTGGCCCACAAGCACGACCTTCACATTCAGGTCCAGCAGCATGTCCGTACTGACCTCGCCGGTGTAGGCGCCGTTGGGCTGGTGATAAACATCTTGGGCCCCGAGCAAAAGCCCGTGATGACCCAACGTCCGACCCACCACTTGCAGATAAGGGAACGGCGGGTACAGCGCGATGTCACAACGATCGGCAAAGCAGCCGCACGCGGCCACGACGTCGTCCGCCAACTCCACCGCCGACGCCAGATCGGTGTTCATCTTCCAGTTGCCGCCGACAAACGGCCTGCGTGTCATTCCCATACGCCACAGTGTACCGAAGAGCAGCGGGTCAAGCCCGCTGGCTAAACGATGATGACGCCGTCCCTGTTGCTTTCTGCCGTTTAGCCGCAGGGCTTGACCCTGCGCTCTTCCGTTTCGCCGCAGGGCTTGACCCTGCGGGGGGTCCGCGCGAGGTCCTCCCGCCAAGATACAATCCGTCGTCATGGTGCAGGCGTACCACGTCATCTTCTCGACCTACGGTTTCTGGCTCCCCAACGACCCGCGCGGTTCGGGATCCGATCGTGTGGCAGCGCCGCATCTGCAGCGGTTCGGCCCGGCGACGAAAGTACAAACGCGCCACTCCGTCGCTAGCGAGTGTCACGACCACGTCGTCCGAACGGAAGCAAAGAAGAGCCTGAAATACCCGCCGGTTATCTTTGACGGATCGCAGGCACGCGCCGTTGCCAGAGGGTTCGCACAAGTACTTCAGGAATACGACTACCCCGTGTACGCCTGCGCCATACTCCCGGAGCACGTGCATCTGGTGATCGGCCGACATACTCGCGCAATCGAACGC
>JACZXL010000198.1 GCA_022571635.1 Planctomycetota bacterium | reverse complement strand
GGAGATTTCCAACACTACGCCGTTGCCCGCCAAGATCAACGCCAGCGAAGGCATCGCCCAGATCATCTTCATGAAAGCAGACCGCGTGTGCGCCGTGAGCTACGCCGACAAAGGCGGGAAGTATCAGGACCAAGCGGGACTGACGTTACCGATGGTGGATTGAAACATTCTTCGGGCGGCATCCTCGCTGCCCTTTCAACTTTTTTAGGGAAAGGCACAACAGATGGCCAAGAACAGAAAAACAAGTCGAAAAGTCGCAAGCAAGGCAGGACGCCTGCTCCCAAAACCGCGCACAAGCAAAGCCTGCAAGAGTGTTGCAGGAAGTGCTCTGTCTCAAACACCGCGCAAAAGGAAGGGAAAGTGATGATCGATATCAAGTTCAAGGTGAACGGTCGAGCCTATTCGACCATTGAAGGCGCGTTCCGAGCGCTTCAGAAGGAACTTCGGCGCGAAACCGAGTGTAACGTGCGACGGAACAACAGATTGCTAGAACGAAGGCCTAATCCTCGCATACTTGTTCCAAGACTCTCTTCGCGTGTGCTGCAACGACGCACTCCAACCCGAACCCTAGAAACCATCTTGCGAACGGAACCAAAATCCGGTTTTGATCGCAAACTTATCAAGGCAACGCAAGTTCGTAGCTCGTAGGGTCCGCTGTGCGGACCTGATGAGTGAACGAAATGAATAAGACGGTCCGCACAGCGGACCCTACGAAGGAAAAGACCCTCACCCCAGCCCTCTCCCAGGGGGAGAGGGAGTTAGAGAAGAAGATTCATACCCTCGGACACGGACGGCTGAGGACTTACAAACATAGACCCCTCCAAAACACGGACGTTAAGGCAATACATCAATGAAAATTACTCGCCGATTCACAACCCCCGCCCCCGGAACTGCTGGATACGACGTTTACGAGACTGTCACGTGGGAGCAGCGCACCAGTCGCATTTCCGATGCGGATGGCCGTGTCATCTTTGAGATGACGGATGCGGAGATCCCCGCACAGTGGAGTCAACTGGCCACCGACATCATGGTCAGCAAGTACTTCCGCCGGGCGGGCGTGCCGCAAGATCAAGGTGGAACGGGCGTCTCGCCCGTTCGAAGCGATCGCACGGCCGAGACGGCCGTGCCACCAAGAAAGGATGAAACCGGCAACGTACCTACCGGGCCGGAGACATCGGCGAAGCAGGTCATACGCAGACTGGCGGGGTGTTGGCGGCACTGGGGCGAGGCGCACGGATACTTCGACACCACCGACGACGCCAACGCGTTCGAGGATGAATTGGCGTACATGATGCTGCACCAGATGTGCGCGCCCAACAGCCCGCAGTGGTTCAACACCGGCCTGAACTGGGCCTACGGGATCAACGGCCCGCCCCAGGGGCATTGGTACGCCGACGCCGACACCGGCAAGGTGAAGCTGTCACCCGATGCGTACAGCCATCCGCAGCCGCACGCGTGTTTTATTCAGTCGATCAACGATGATCTTGTCAACGAAGGCGGGATCATGGACCTGTGGGTGCGCGAAGCGAGGCTGTTCAAGTACGGCTCCGGCACGGGGACGAACTTCTCAACACTGCGGGGGGAAGACGAGGCGCTTTCCGGAGGGGGAAAAAGCTCGGGGCTGATGAGTTGGCTTCGCATCGGCGATCGCGCGGCGGGCGCGATCAAGTCCGGCGGCACCACCCGCCGGGCGGCGAAGATGGTTTGCCTTGACGCGAACCACCCCGATATCGAGAAGTTCGTGAACTGGAAGGTGCGCGAAGAGCTGAAGGTCGCGGCGATGGTCGAAGGACTCAAGCACCTTCCCAAGGCGCAACAGGAGCTTGCGAAAAAGCTCGGCCTCGAGCTGAGTTACGACTTCAACGGCGAGGCGTACTACACCGTTTCGGGTCAGAACTCCAACAACTCCGTGCGCTTGACTGATTCGTTCCTCGAAGCGGTTGAAGCGGACGCCGATTGGGAGTTGATTCGCCGAACGGATGGCGAAGTCGCCAAGACGATGAAGGCTCGCGATCTGTGGGAGCAGATTTGCTTCGCCGCCTGGCGGTGCGCTGATCCGGGCTTGCAATACGACTCGACCATCAACGCCTGGCACACCTGCCCGGCGAGTGGTCGCATCAATGCCAGCAATCCGTGCAGTGAATACATGTTCCTCGATAACACGGCGTGCAATCTCGCATCCATCAACTTGATCAAGTTCTTTGACGCCCAGACGCGCCGCTTCGATCTCGACGGCTTCGAGCACGCGATCCGTCTGTGGACGATCGTTCTTGAAATCAGCGTGCTGATGGCGTCGTTCCCCTCCAAGGAGATTGCGGAGGAAAGTTACCGTTACCGCACGTTGGGTTTGGGGTACGCCAATCTCGGCGCGATGCTGATGCAGGCGGGTATTCCCTACGACTCCGATGAAGCGCGGGCGGTATGTGCGGCGATCTCGGCCATCCTTACCGGTCGGTCGTATGCGGCAAGCGCGGAAATGGCGCAGGAGCTGGGGCCGTTCGCCGGCTACACAACCAACCGCGAGGCGATGCTGCGGGTGATCCGCAACCATCGACGTGCAGCGTACGGCGTGCCGCGCGAGTCCGAGGCGTATGAAGCGTTGAACATCAAGCCGGTGCCGATCGATCACGGTGTGTATCGAACCAACCAGATCAATCTCGCCAATGCCGAGGCGCTACTGGGACGGGCGACCGCGGCCTGGGATAGCGCGCTTGAGCTTGGCCAAAAGCACGGTTATCGCAACGCGCAAACGACGGTCGTCGCCCCAACGGGAACGATCGGCCTGCTGATGGATTGCGATACGACGGGCGTGGAGCCGGACTTTGCGCTGGTGAAGTTCAAGAAGCTGGCCGGGGGCGGGTATTTCAAGATCGCCAATGGATCGCTGCGACCGGCATTGAAGACGCTCGGCTATGACGAGAAGCAGACCGACGAGATCGTAACCCACGTGATGGGGACGCTGAGCCTCGACACGCCGATGCCCGAAGGTGATGGGAGCTTCCGCGAGTTCCTTATCAAGCACGGCTACACATCCGAGGAGCTGGTGGAGTTGGAGAACCAGTTGCCGACCGTCTTCGCGCTTGCGTTCGCCTTCAATGCGTGGTCGATGCCGCCGCATGTGCTCGAGTCGCTCGACGTGAAGGTCGAACAGGCGCGGACCGACGGCTCGTTCAACGGATTGCGCGTGCTGGGGCTGAACGAGTCGGAGATCAACGCGTTGAATCGGGCCGTCTGCGGGACACAGACCGTCGAGGGCGCGCCGCACCTCAAGGACGAGCATCTGGCGGTCTTCGATTGCGCCAACAAATGCGGCGAGCACGGACAGCGATACATCGCCACCCAAGGCCACATCCGGATGATGGCCGCGGCCCAGCCGTTCATCACCGGCGCGATCTCCAAGACGATCAACCTTCCCGCCGAGGCGACCGTCGACGACATCGCCGCCTCGTATCGATTGAGTTGGGAGCTTGGCTTGAAAGCCAATGCGTTGTATCGCGATGGCAGCAAGCTCAGCCAGCCGCTGAATACGACCGCCGACACCGACACCGAGGCGCAAAAGCACGACCGTGCATTGGAGGCTAGCCTGGGGGAAGCATCAGCCGAAGCTGTGGACTCGGCGCCTGCGACGTCGATCTCATCGAAATCCTCCGAGTCCATCGAGGTTAAGGCGCCGGAAGCGCCGGTAACGATTGAGCGGATCGTGGAGCGGATCGTGGAGCGGCCGCTTCGACGCCGCCTGCCTGATACGAGAGCCAGCCTCACCCACCGATTCAACGTCGCGGGGCACGAGGGGTATCTCACCGTGGGTCTGTACCAGAGCGGAAGCCCCGGCGAGCTGTTCATCACGATGTCCAAGGAAGGCTCGACAATTGGGGGGTTGATGGACTGCCTCGGGACCGCGATCAGCGTCGCGCTTCAGTACGGCGTGCCGATCGAGAGTCTGGTCAAGAAGTTCGAGCACCAGCGATTCGAGCCGATGGGCATGACGACGAGCGCCGACATCCCCTTCGCGAAGAGTCTGGTGGATTATATCTTCCGCTGGCTTGGGATGGAGTTCATCCCCGGTTACCGCGAGGCGAACGCGCCGAAGCGGACGCGCAGCGCCGGCCACGACGAGACCAAGCGACTCGTCGGCGAGATGCGCCACGCCGAAGGCGAGGTGATCGACAGACCCGCCGATGGATCGCGCGAGACGGTCAATCCGGCTCTGCCCAACATGGACGAGGGATCGACGACGGCGATGGTCGCCAAAATGCAGCGACGGCTGATCGAGGCCGGCGAGGTCACCCGGCCGACGAGCACGATGCCGCCCACCCCGGTCGCGGCGGTGATCGGCGCATTGGACTACTCGCATGCGGCGATGATGGGTGACGCGCCGCCCTGCGACGTGTGCGGCGCTATCACCGTGCGCAACGCGAATTGTTACAAGTGTCTGAATTGCGGAAATTCGATGGGGTGCAGTTAGAAGAGAGACATCAAGGCACGAAGGCATCACGACACGATGTTTCGCCGCAGGGCTTGACCCTGCGTGGACGTAGAAGAAGGCATCGAGGCGCGAACGGAAGAAATCATTGCGGCGCGAATCGCGGCGCAAAAGTGAGATGCGTTTGGCGATACAGAATCGCACAAAATGGGAAGGTTGCAAGGAGATCGAAGCGGTGCGCCACGATCTTTCGATCGCTCGATGCCTGGTTTTGGCCGGTCGGCCTGTGCGCTCCGAGGGCCGGCCGGCGAATGGACGCGATGGGCAGCGGCTCCGGAAAGGAGATCGGCGAGTGGATGGACCTAACTTGCTGCGGTCGGGTGAGCATGGACAGGGGCGCAACCCGACTTCCCGCAAAGAGGCGGGATGGTCTGCTCCTACCGACCGTTACCCATCGCATTTTTGGTCAGGCGCGCTGGTGCATGGACGACCACGGCGCCTGGGGAAGCCGACCTCATCCCCCTGAGGCGCAAACCGGCTTCTTTCTTCCCTCCCCCCGAAGCGGTCCCCACCACTGCTTCGGGGGATTTTTTTGCGCAAAAGAATTGCGCGCCCCCCGGGTAACGCGCAATGGTCAAGGCGCCTAGGCGCAGGCTCGTCGGAGCGTCCCCTCGGCTTTATCATCGAGGTCGCTGCGATCATCGGTAATGATCTCATTCCCGGTCGCTGGATCATTGCGAATCCGCATGCGCAGCCGCCGCGCCAAGTCGTACAACGCGCGCACGTCACGGACGGTCTGGAGCACATGGGGAAGATAGACGATCCGAAGATTCGTCAGCGGCACGCTCTGCCTCCGCCCCACCGAGTCGGCATACCAAAACGCCTGCGCCGCCTGGTCGACGGGCGAAAAGAACTCGGTGTGGTAGGCCTCGAAGGACTTGATCAGGTCGCGCAGGCGATCCCGTTCATCATTTGCGAGCGCCACCAGGAAACGATCCTCGCCAAGGTGCGCGAACAAGCTCGCGCGGTCCTGGGACTCGACGAACTTCCCGCGGATCAATCCGACGAGCCGGCGGAGCATGACGTCACCCATCTCAAAGCCATAGCTGCGGTTGTAGGCGTCGAAATCTCGGAGGTCGATAAAGGCGATGTTCATCGGGTCGCCGGCTTTGATGCGCTCCGTCAGCCATTGATCGGCCTGCACGCGGCCGGGCAGTCCCGTCAGCGGCGCGATGTGGACCGGAGCGTGATGATGCGCCCGAGCCGCCGCCAACAGCAGGCGGCGCGGCGTAACCACCCCGGCGATCCGATCCGCCGCTTGAACGATCAGGGGCAGCACGAACTCGTCATCCGTCCGCGACGCTGAAATCTCCATCGCCTCCGCCAACGTCACCTCGGGTCCAACGACGGGGCATGAAACGACGCGGGCGGTTCCGATGGGAGCGCCGGTCTCGCCCTGAGCGTGCATCGCTTTGATGCGATCACAGGCAAGCCATCCCACACAACGGTTCTGATCGAACACGACAGTGCCGATACTGTCCTGTCGTTTTGTCATCTGCTCATACACGTCCGCGATCGCATCCGACTGATCGCACGTATTCACCGGTATGGCCAAGTTCCCGACTCGAACCGTGGTGACATCCTCGAATCGACGGGCGTCAGCCTGCCTCGACAAGGAAATAACAGTGCGGCGCGTTCGCGCATCCAACTGCGGGAGCGCTGCCTCCGGCCGAGCCAGGTAGTACCCCTGTCCGTGCGTGACGCCCAGCTCGATCAACATCGCCAACTCTTCTTCTCGCTCGATCCCCTCCCCGATCAACACCATGTTGCTGAGCTTGGAAAAGCGCACAAAGAAGCGAATGAGGTTCTGCTTGAAAGGATCCACGTCGATTCCGCTGATCAGTTCAATATCCAGCTTCAGCCAATTCGGCCTGAGCGACATGATGCGGTTGAGCCCGCTGGTGCCCGCCCCGACATCGTCCAGCGCAATCTGGTAGCCCAGCTCGCGCAGCTCCAACGACCGTAGATCGAGGTTGTCGAACAGACCGTGATCGGCCCGCTCCGTGATCTCCAGGACGATCCGCCGCGAATCCAGGCCATCAACGCGCTTCAGATCGTCGGCAATCAAATCAAGGAACGTTGCACCACCGAAAACAGGCGGGCTGCAGTTGAGGAAAAGCAGCGCATCGTTCGGCCACTCGGCGGCGGCGGCGAACGTCACGCGACGGCAGACCATCTCCAACTCGGGTAGGGCGCCGCATTGCTCTGCTGCCTCAAACAACTGGCCGGCGTGTTCGAAACCGTACTCCGGATCAGGTCGCGACAGCGCTTCATAGCCAATGGTCTCGCCTGAGCACAGACTGACAATGGGCTGGAATACGATACGGATCGCCTCATCCTCGATGAGGCGTCGCAGTTGTATCCGTCTCTGTTCTTCCGCCCCAAGACGTGAAACAATCGGTCGAATTGACGAGCACATTCGTGGTGTCACCTCATGGTGCATGGTGTGGGGCGAGTCATGGCGCCACGTTTGTTCTATCGACACCTCGAATCGCATGGATGAACGCGAATACACGACCTCGGGCGATCCCCGGCGCCGCACCCTCGCGCCATCGTCAGAGGCTAACGGCGCCCCATCGCCACGCGCAAATTCGGCACTATCGGACGCCGGCCACGCATTCGACTGATGGAGGGAATCCCCTTAGTCCCATCGGAAAACACCCTTACGCCATGCGTAGACGTAGGCGATGATCGACGTCGCGATAAAGAACATGATCCGCCCCAGAAAGAGCGCCGCCTCGTCGCTTTGGGGAGCGAGCTTGGCGAAAGTCACCGCCCACGGATAGAGAAAGATGATCTCGACGTCGAACACCAGGAACGTCATCGCCAGAATGTAGAACCGAACGTTGAATCGCTTGCGGGCGCTTCCGATCGGATCCATCCCCGATTCATACG
>JACZXL010000197.1 GCA_022571635.1 Planctomycetota bacterium | reverse complement strand
GCCAGTTCTTGCTTGCAATCAAGGTGATCTCCTCCGCCTTGGCGCCACGCCATGCTGGTGCGAGAACTATAGATAGGTCACCGGAGGCGAGTATCCGGCCCGGAATGTCGGTCTCCCTCGTCGCAGGAGCTTGACCCGGGGTGCGGACCGATCATACGGGAATGGCGTGTAGTTCACTTCGACGCGAGGGCTGCGATCCAGATCCAGTCGGACCGGCTCAGCCTCAGTTGGAACTTGGATTCCGCCAGCTTTCTTTGCCGGCGTCGTGACAATCAGCGTCGATTCGCTAGTCTATTCGCCCCGGCTCCCGGGCCGAGGCCGGTTTGGCCGGCGTGAGCGGGCACATTTGTCGCTCCGACAGCAGGTGAGGGTTCCATGATCGTTGGCGTAGTCAAGGAGACGTATGCAGGCGAGCGGCGGGTAGCGCTGACGCCGGCGGCGTTGCCGGCATTGGCGAAAGCCCAGTTGGAGATTCTCATCGAGCAAGGGGCCGGGGCGGAGGCGGGATTCCCCGACGACGAGTATCAGGCCAAAGGGGCGAGAATCGTCGATTCCCGGGCTCAGGTCTTCTCCGTCGCTGACATCATCTGCCAGGTTCGGGCGCTGGGGGCGAATCCGAAGTCGGGGCGGGCGGATCTGGAGTTGATGCGCTCCGGGCAGGTGATTGTGGGTCACGCTGAGCCGCTGACACATGCCGAGCCGACCCAGGCCCTGGCGGACGAAGGCGTACTGACCTTCGCGATGGAGCTCATGCCGCGCATCTCCCGGGCCCAAAGCATGGACGTGCTCTCTTCGCAGGCGACAATCACCGGTTACAAAGCGGTGGTGCTGGGGGCTGACCATCTCCCCAAGATGTTCCCGATGATGATGACCGCGGCGGGGACGGTTGCCCCGGTCAAGGCGTTCATCATTGGAGCGGGCGTGGCCGGCCTTCAGGCGATCGCCACCTCTAAGAAGCTTGGGGCGGTGGTGACGGCGTACGACATTCGCCCAGCCGTGAAGCTGGAAGTCGAGTCCGTGGGTGGGAAGTTTTTGGAGATCGAGCTGGAAGCGGCTGGCGCCCAGGACGAGGGCGGGTACGCCAAGGCCATGGATGAGGCGTTCATAAGCAAACAACAGGAGATGATGAGCCAGGCCGTCGCCGACAGCGATCTGGTTATCTCGACCGCAGCCGTCCCTGGGAAGAAATCTCCGGTGTTGGTGACAGCCGAGATGGTCCACCGGATGGCGCCCGGCTCGGTGATTGTCGATCTGGCGGCAGAGCGGGGCGGCAACTGTGAGCTGACCAAGGCCGATGAGATCGTCGACGTGAACGGCGTGACGATCCTGGGCCCGACGAATCTGCCGGCTACCGTGCCCTATGACGCCAGTCTGATGTACGCGCGCAACATCGCATCGTTTCTACTTCACCTCGTGAAGGACGGTGAGCTGAATCTGGATATGGAAGACGAGATCATCGAGCAGACACTGCTGACCCGAGACGGCCGGATCGTCCAGCGGCGGGTGCGCGAGATTCTCGGCCTTGATACGCCCGCCGTCACCGGGGCTGAGCAGGGGAGCGCCAACTGATGGAACTTTTCGTCCTGCTGCTGACGATATTTGTGCTGGCGGTTTTCGTGGGCTTCGAGGTGATCACCAAGGTTCCGCCGACGCTTCATACCCCGCTGATGTCCGGATCAAACGCTATCTCCGGCATCACGGTCGTGGGCGCACTGATCGCGGCAGGGAGTGGTCAGACGACGCTCGTGTCGATCCTCGGGTTCATCGCGGTCGCATTCGCGATGGTCAATGTTGTCGGCGGGTTTATGGTGACGCATCGCATGCTCGCGATGTTCCGAAGGAAGGGCTGAGACCGTGGATCTCGATCCGAATCTGCGCAACGTGCTGTATCTCGCGGCGGCGGTGCTGTTCATGTTCGGCATAAAGGGCCTGACGCATCCCCGCACGGCCGTGCGCGGCAACATGCTCGGGGCACTGGGGATGCTCACGGCCATCGTCGTCACGTTGATCGACAAACAGATGCTCGGCTGGGGTTGGATCATCGGCGGACTAGCCCTCGGCTCTGGTGTCGGCGCCTACGTGGCGATAAAGATCCAGATGACGGGCATGCCCCAGCTCGTCGCCTTATACAACGGCTTCGGCGGCATTGCGTCAGCGCTCGTGGCCGGTGCGGTCTTGCACGGGTGGATTCACGGCGCTGCCGACGACGGTCTCAGTATCTTCGAACTCATCGAAAACGGGGGGCAGAGTCCCACGCAGGCCGTCGTCGCGACCATGGCGTCCGGACTCATCGGCGGGATCACATTCTCCGGCAGTGTGCTCGCCTTCGCGAAATTGCAGCAACTCATCTCCGGCAATCCGATCACAAACCCATTGCTCAAGATCGCCAACGGCCTTTGCACGAGTGGGGCGATCGGCGTGGCCATCATGCTCTTCATGCACCCGGAGCAGGTTGGGTGGTATTGGGCCCTGGTCGTGCTCTCGTTGTTCGTAGGCGTGTTCCTCGTCCTGCCCATCGGCGGGGCGGACATGCCCGTCGTCATCACGTTGTTGAACTCGTATTCCGGTATCGCCGCCGCTGCGACCGGCTTTGTGCTGAACAACAACGTCTTGATCATCGCCGGGTCACTGGTGGGGGCCTCGGGGCTCATTCTTACCAAAATCATGTGCGTGGCCATGAATCGCTCACTGACGAACGTGCTGTTCGGCGTTATGGCCGAAGTGGGGGTCGGCCCCAGCTCCGATGAGATCTATGCTGGAAAGGTCAAGGCCGCGTCGCCTGACGAGGTCGCGATGTTGTTCGACACCGCCCGGAAGGTGCTGATCGTCCCCGGATACGGCATGGCGGCGGCGCAGGCCCAACACGTCGTGCGAGACTTGGCCAACCTCTTGGAGTCGCGCGGCGTTGAGGTGGAGTACGGCATCCACCCCGTCGCCGGTCGAATGCCCGGGCACATGAACGTGCTGTTGGCCGAGGCGGACGTGCCCTACGACCAACTCAAGGAGATGGACGAGGTCAACGCCACGATGGAGCAGGTGGACGTCGCGCTGGTCATCGGGGCCAATGACACGGTGAATCCCAGCGCGCAGGAGGATCCGACCAGTCCGATCGCCGGGATGCCAATCATCGACGTGGGCAAGGCCCGGACGGTCGTGGTCGTGAAGCGGAGCCTCAGTCCAGGTTTTGCCGGCATCCCCAATCCGCTGTTTGCGGCGAACAACACGCTGATGATGTTCGGCGACGGCAAGAAAGCCGTCCTGGAGCTGATCGCGGCGCTCAAGGCGGGGTAGCAGCTCCGGGCAGGTTCCGCCGTGACGCTGCAAACGCCGACCCGAGGAGGGCGCCGGCCTGAGTGATCCTTCGTCACCGGAAGCATTCCACCGGTTCTGGAATCGTGGGCCCGGCGTCCGATGGCTGACTATAGTACGACTGAAGATTCCGGCGGTATGGAAAACGCCTGGCCGTACAGGCGGAAATCAGACTCGTGAGCACGGACACCGACACCGCCCATCGTCACGTTGACACCAAACCCGTTGACGCCGTGGCCATTCGTTTTTGCGGCGACTCCGGCGACGGTATGCAACTCACCGGCGGGCTGTTCACCAACACCGCCGCCCTGTTCGGCAACGATATCGCAACCTACCCGGATTTCCCCGCTGAGATTCGCGCCCCTCGTGGCACGACATTCGGCGTGTCCGGGTTCCAGGTGCAGTTCGCCAGCACCGACATCTTCACACCTGGGGACGCGGTCAATGCGCTGGTCGCGATGAACCCTGCCGGCTTCAAGACCAACATCATGGACGTGGAGCCGGGCGGGATCGTCATTGTCAACGAGGACGAGTTCAACAAGGCCAACTTCAAGAAGTGCGGGTACGAAGCAAGCTACGACCCCCTTGACGACGATGAGCTGAACCGCCGGTATCAGATCGTTCGGGTGCCGATGACCCGGCTGACGCGCGAATCGTTGACTGACGCGGGCATGGGCGCCAAGGACGTCGACCGCTGCCGGAATATGTATGCGCTGGGCATCGTGTGCTGGCTCTATGATCGCCCGCTCGACCCGACGATCCGGTTCTTGGACAACTTCTTCGGCAAGAAGAAGGACAAGCCCGAGGTCGCCGCCGCGAACATCAAGGCGCTCAAAGCCGGGTTCTTCTTCGGGGAAACGGCGGAGCTTTTTCCGGTCCGTTATCAAGTCGCGCGGGCCAGGCTCGATCCCGGCAAGTATCGCAAGATCAGCGGCAACGAGGCGACGGCCCTCGGATTCGTTACGGCGGCGGCCAAGGCCAACAAGCAACTCGTCTATGCCAGCTATCCCATCACTCCGGCATCTGAAGTCTTGCACACATTGTCGCGCCTCAAGCGATACGGAGTGACGACGTTCCAAGCCGAGGACGAGATCAGCGCGGTGTGCGCCGCCATCGGCGCTTCGTTCGCCGGACAACTTGCCTTGACGGGGACCTCCGGTCCGGGACTTGCGCTCAAAGGAGAAGGGATCGGCCTGGCCGTGATGCTCGAAGTGCCGCTGGTGGTGATCGATGTGCAGCGTGCCGGTCCCTCGACGGGCATGCCGACCAAGACCGAGCAGGCCGATCTCCTCATGGCGCTTTGGGGTCGGCCGGGCGAGTCGCCGTGCATCGTCGTCGCGCCGCGCAGCCCGTCGGACTGCTTTGATATGGCGGTCGAGGCGTTTCGTCTCGCCGTTCGGTATATGTGTCCGGTGATCTATCTTTCCGATGGCTACATCGCCAACGGCGCAGAGCCTTGGCTGCTGCCGGACCTTGATGCGATCGAGCCGATTCAGATCGAACATCCCAGCGAAACAAACAATCCAGACGGTACGTTCTTGCCGTACAAACGCGATCCCAACACGCTGGCGCGCCCCTGGGCGATTCCCGGAACTGAAGGACTCGAGCATCGACTCGGCGGGCTCGAAAAGGAGGCAGACACCGGCAACGTCTCCTACGACCCGGAGAATCACGACCAAATGGTTCGGACTCGCGCCGCGAAGGTGCTCAAAGCCGCCGACATCATTCCGCTATTAGAGGTCCGTGGCCCCGAGTCGGGTGATGCCCTCTTGCTCGGGTGGGGTGGAACCTATGGGACGATCACGACCGCCGGCGACGAGCTGCGCGACGCCGGCTACAGCGTCAGCACCGCGCACCTACGTTATCTCAATCCCTTCCCGAAGAACCTTCCGGACGTGCTCGGCCGATTCAAGACCATCATCATCCCCGAGATCAATCTCGGTCAGCTTCTCAAGGTCATCCGCGCGGAGTATCTGATTGACGCCGTCGGGATCAACGAGATGCGCGGCAAGATGTTCCGCATCGCGGACCTCGTCGACAAAACGCTCCAGATCATTGGGCGATAGCGCCGAGGCAAGTTCAATGCACGACACTCAATTGCCGACCTATAAGCCGAAAGATTTCGCCACCGATCAGGATGTGCGCTGGTGCCCGGGCTGCGGCGACTATGCGATTCTCAAGGCTGTGCAAAAGACGCTGCCGACCCTCGGGCGGCGCAAGGAAGATTACGTCTTTGTCTCCGGTATCGGATGTGCCGCTCGGTTCCCCTATTACATGGATACCTACGGCCTGCATTCGATCCACGGGCGCGCGCCCGCATTCGCCACCGGCATCAAGCTCGCCAATCCCGCGCTCGATGTCTGGCTGGTCTCCGGCGACGGCGATCTGCTGTCCATCGGCGGCAACCACACCATGCACACCATGCGCCGCAACGTAGACATCAACATCCTTCTGCTGAACAACCGAATCTACGGCCTCACCAAGGGGCAGTATTCCCCCACCAGTGAGTTCGGTAAGAAGACCAAATCCACGCCCGTCGGCTCGCCTGATTATCCCGTCAATCCGCTGAGCTGGGCCATCGGCGGCGGTTGCACGTTCGTCGCACGTTCGATTGACATTGACGTGCTCCACCTGGAAAAGGTGATGGCCCGCGCCGCCGCCCATCGGGGTACGTCGTTCGTCGAGGTCTATCAGGACTGCAACATCTACAACCACCAGACGTGGTTCTATGCTTCGCAGAAGAAGACCCGGCCGGATAGCACGATCCAACTCGAGCACGACAAGCCCATGATCTTCGGCGCTGATGCCGACAAGGGTCTGCAAATGGACGGAACGCGGTTGAAGGTTGTAAAACTCGGCAACGGTGTGAGCGAAAGCGATCTGCTCGTGCATGATGAGACCGATCGCGGGTTGGCGTTCATGCTCACGCAGTTATCGTTCCCGGAGTTCCCCGAACCGCTGGGTGTTATTTACGCCTCGACCGAGCAGCAAACTTACGATCACGTCGTACATGAGCAAATACGCCAAGCGATCGAGATGGACGGCAAAGGCGATCTGCACAAGCTCCTGCACGAAGGCGAAACCTGGGTCGTCGAGGACGAGTAAGCGATACCCTGTTATTTCAGCAGGTTAACCGCCCCGGACTTACGAGTGATCGAGCCCCAGTAGTAGTCTCTGGCGTTTACGCACTCGCTTTCCAACGCAGAGACAGCCTCTTTCGCTTTGCGGCACAGTCGCGTAGGTAAAGATTGATGAGCGTTTGGTACCGAACGCCCGTCTCTTCCGCTAAGTCCTTGAAGTATGCGATGGTTGCGTCATCCAGCCGAATAGTGATCTGCTTCTTGAGACGGCTGGCGTACGGGTTCTTCTTCGCTCTGGAGAAGTCGTATTTCGTTCTCATGTCTCTTACCTGCGATTGTACTGGAGCCGCTCCGATCGGGTCGCCTTTCGCGCCGAGATGATGCGTATGACCGCCTCGCTCTCCTGGTAGCAATGTCAGACGACGAGCATCCTCAGCGACGAACAGAGGCCGAGCAAAACGAACCGATCCTCGCTCTCGGAATGATCGGGATCAGCAATCAGAAGGGCGTGATCATCCGCGAAAACGGTCGCGGCCTCTTCAAAAGAGACGCCATGCTTCCGGCGGTTGGCGGCGTTCTTTCGCTGGTCCCATTCAAACCGCAATTCAGCCACGCCTGTGAGTATAACTACATTGTATTGACTAAGTCAAGCCTGGGCTGCACAAGCTCCTGCACGAAGGCGAAACCTGGGTCGTCGAGGACGAGTAAGCGCTCAACTCCTCCAACAAGACTAAACTAGACCCGTATGCGCGACACGTACGACGTCATTGTGATCGGAGGCGGCCATGCGGGCGTTGAAGCTGCATGGGCGGCATCCTCCGTCCTAGCCCACGGCGGGAGCCGTGGGTTCTCCGGCGAGGGTCGTGTCGCGCTCATCACCATGGACCCCGCCCGCAGCGGCCAAATGTCCTGCAACCCAGCTATCGGCGGACTCGGCAAGGGCCAGATCGTGCGCGAGATCGACGCCTTGGGCGGGATGATGGGCCTCGTCATCGACGCCACCGGCATCATGTTCAAGATGCTCAACACCTCCAAAGGCGCAGCGGTGC
>JACZXL010000196.1 GCA_022571635.1 Planctomycetota bacterium | reverse complement strand
CCGCCCCACGGGTTGCCCCCGACCTATCGGAACCAGGCGAATCTCAAGCGCAGCCGGCCCAATCCGCCGATCCAATCATCACGGACGGCCCAGCGACGGTCGGCCGGGTGCCGGGAGTCTCCGGGGATGCCGGGGAGAGGATCGCCATCCAAATTGGGACCGCATGGCCAAACGACGTACGGCAAAAACGAAACGACGCCGAAACCCGCTCGTGCTCGATCGGGGCAGCCTTCCCCGTCGGTTGATCCGCCCGGGGCTGTGGGTCGTGACGATCAGCGGTGTGCTTGTCCTCTGGACGCTGGGGGTGCCTCGCCTGGCGACCTACGCCTCGCACAACCAGTACGCCCAAACGATCGAAATCCGTTTCGTCAACACGCCCGCCTGGGTCAAGGATGATCTACAAGCGAGCCTGCGTACGACGGCTCACGCGCAATTGACCGGCGATCCGTTTCGGCGCGCGGACCTTGTCGCCGCCGGCGACGCGCTGCTTCGCACCGGCTGGATCAGGCGAATCCGTCAGATCCGCCGCGTCACGCCCGAGTTGGTGCAGATCGACGCGCAGTTCGCCGAGCCGTTCGCGGTGGTTCGCGATGCTGATGGAGATCATCTCGTGGACGACGCCGGGCGACTCATGCCTCGCACATTCCCCGTGGGCGGGTCCGCGAAGCTCATCCCGATCATCGGGGTCGAGCTCGATCGACCGGCGAAACCCGGGTCGTTGTGGAACGGCGCTGATCTCACCGCCGCCCTGCGCTTGCTGCGCTACGTCAACGACAAGCCCTGGCGAAACCAGACCGCGGCGATCGACGTATCGGGCTATCTCGACGACCGGCCCATGACGCTTCTCACCGATCGAGGGTGCGAGATCATCTGGGGACGCGGCCCCGGCGACCAGACCGCCGGCGAAGTCTCCACCGAGCAAAAACTACAGTACCTGGACTACCATCACTCCGAGTACGGCCACATCGATCGCAGCTTCCCCCGTCGCCTTGATATCAGCGGGCCCGTGGTGACCGGGCAATAGGACAAGAAAAAGGGGTCGGGAGTCTTTTCTCAAAAACAGTGTTTATTGACCATTGAGCTGCGATTTTGAGAAAAGACTCCCGACCCCTTTTTCTCACAACCCGGCTCGCCCGAGCCCGGCGAATCACGATCACCAACCCCCGGCCCTCGCGCCTCGGCCGTACACTATGACCCTTATGGCTCGCACTGCTCCGCCTCGGCCGGTCGCCTATGGAGACTCGTCGCCACTGTTGCTGCCGCGGGGACTCATCCTCTTGGCCTGCGTGTGGCTGATCGGGTCGTGGCTGTTGTCGATCGGCATCAAGCCACCCATCGAGCCGTCATCGGCCAGCTATACCCCCGGGGTACGACTGATGCTGGTCTGCATCGGCGTCGGGCTGATGATCGGCTGGCCGTTGCTTCGCCTCAGTCAATCGCCCACCGCGCGTCCGATCGTACAGACGGTGCTGGACCTTACCGTGCTGGTGTCGTTGATCCAGGTGGTGATCTGGCCGCTGCGCCTCGTCACGCCGTGGACGGTAGCACGGACCGCGGCCCTGGACGCGACGCTCGTCGGTTGGACCGTGCTGGGCGGTGCGGTCGTCGCCTCAGCCGTGGGCTCCCAACGTCGTGGCGTGCGCAATCTCGCGATCACCGCCTGCCTGGCCATGTGCCTGCTCGGTCCTACCCTGGCCGCCATCGGGTCCATGGTCGGCAGTTCGGCCGAGCAACTGACGAATATCGGCCCGCTGGTCGCCGTGTACAGGCTCGCGCAGGGCGCCGCCGCGCCGGTCACGGGCCCACAATGGGTCATGATCATCATGCCCGCCGCCGCCGCCGGCCTCGCCTGGACCGCGCTGGGTCTCGTGTACTCGATGCGCCGCGCTTCGCCCCAACCCGCCGAACCAAGAACGAACGTCGATTGAGCATGCACCGTTACAGGCATTGCGATTGATCCGTAGGCGGGTGCCATGCTTTGACCCTTTTAGGGCAAAGCATGCTTCATCCCGACGCGTCGGGAATGAAGCATGGCACCCGATAAAGGCACGAGAATCACCTGGGATTCCTATTACACTGTTCGCTGACCGCTTCTTGCTTCCTGCTGACCGCTGACCGCTTCTTGCTTCTTGCTTCTTGCTGATCGCTCATGCTTCCATCGCTGCTGCCATACTTGGCCTTCGGGGGAGAGTTCGTGCTCAAGTTCATCCTCGTGAGCGTGATTCTGCTGCGCCGTCGGGGGGAAAGGTCCACCGCGGCGTTGGCCTGGATCGTGCTCATCCTGGCGGTGCCTGTCATCGGGCTGCTGGCGTATCTGCTCATCGGCGAGGTTCGGCTGGGCCGGCGTCGAATCGCCCGCCACCGCACGATCGTCAGCCAAGTGCAGGCGTCAATCCCCGCCAAGACGGCCGATCCACAGGCCCGCAACGCCGACGTCCCGGCCGCATTTCGCCCCATCGCCAGGCTCGGCGAGGCGGTGGGCGACAACCTCCCGCGCGGCGGCAACAGCCTTCGCCTCATCAGCGACACCGATATGTTCATCCAAGCCCTTGTCGAAGACATCGACGCCGCTTCGCAACACTGTCACCTGGAGTTCTACATCTATCTGTCCGACCACAGCGGGACTCGTATCGGCGAGGCGTTGATGCGGGCGGCTGCCCGCGGCGTCCAATGTCGATTGCTCGTCGATGCTGTGGGATCAAGAGCGTTTCTCAGATCGCCGCTGCGCCGCACAATGGAGGACGCCTCGGTGCGCGTCGTGAATGCCCTGCCCGCCAACGTGCTGCGGATGGCGTTTGCACGACTGGATCTGCGCAACCACCGCAAAATCGCGGTCATCGACGGGTGTATCGCCTACACCGGCTCTCAGAACATCGCCGACGCTGAGTTTGCCCTCAAACGAAAGCTCGGGCCGTGGGTCGATGCGATGGTGCGCATCGTCGGCCCGGCGGTGCGCGATCTTCAGCGCCTGTTCGTCGAGGACTGGTATCTGGATACCGACGAGGCGCTGAACGAGCTGCTGTCGATCGAACCCCCAGTTACCGAGGATGGCATCGCAGTGCAGATCATGGGCACCGGGCCCAATTCTTACAACGACGCCCTGCGACAACTGACGCAGGCGGCGTTCCACACGGCCCGCGAAGAGCTGATCCTCACCACGCCCTACTTTGTGCCGGACGAGGCCACGGTGATCGCCCTGCGCACCGCGGCTCGGCGAGGCGTGGACACGACGCTGGTCCTGCCCGCCCGCAACGATTCGCCCCTTGTCGCCGCGGCCAGCCGAAGTTTCTACGACCAACTGCTGGAAGCCGGCGTCAAGATCTTCGAGTTCCAAAAGGGGCTGCTGCACGCCAAGACGATGACGATCGACCGCAACCTGGCGTTGGTGAGCACCGCCAACCTCGATCGGCGCAGTTTCGAGCTGAACTTCGAGGTGAGCGTGGTTGTGTACGACACCGACTTCGCCAGCCAGCTTCGGTTCGTCCAGCGGTCGTACGTCGCGGACTCACAGGCGGTGGACGCCGGGGCGTGGAGCCGGCGCCCCTGGCCGAAGGTGCTGGTGAACAACGCGGTGGCGCTCGTCGCCCCGCTGCTGTAAACCATTGCCTTTGATGAAGATATGATCCGCGATGCAGCGCCGACTCCCCAACGGTTGACGCTCGTGGTAGTGTACTGGGCTCCGCCAGACGGTGGCGGCTGAACATTGTGCCATGATTGAAACGCCCAGCCAAGATCCGCTGCATCAGGAAGCGCTCGCCCGATTCGCCGAGTTGGTGAAAAGCGTCGGCGTGAAGCGCTTCGCGCACTCCCTCGGGCTGTCCTCACGCCAGGTCAATCGCATCCTCGCCGGCGTCCAGCCCAACCCCGTGGAGCGCCTCGTGCGATCGCTGCAAGGCGCCGAGCCGGAGATCGGCGACCAGACGCTGGACTACATCTGTCAAGAGCTCGGCGGCCACTTCGTTCGCCACGAGGCCTTCGACACTGCGACCGTCAACGCGGTGAAGGAATGCGCCGAGGCGATCGCCGCCATCAGCGACGGACAAATCTCCGATTTGGATCTCAAAGAGATTCGCGAGGCGATCAGCGCCCTCAGCGGACTGATCATGTCGATGCACACCCGCGGCGCCGACTCCGGCGATTCGGATAAGACGTAACGGCTCGGCGCGTTGCATGACATCCACCCGCCGTGGGTTTAGCCGCCGCGGCCACGCGGTGCTGATGGCGCTCACGGGCGCACGTTGGCGTCCACCCGCCGTGGCCGGCGGTGGTACAACGCTTGTCGCAGCGCACGACATCGATCGGAACTACCTCGGCATCGACGTGAATCTCGAAGCGGTCGCAATCTGCACCAAACGACTGCACGGCTCCGCACCCCATGTCCCGGCGTAGCCGCTGGGGCTGGGCGGTGTGGAGCCCTCGCTGTGAAATCCACTTCTTAGTTTGCCCAAGAAACTTGGCAAAGGCGATCTCAGATGACCCGATGCCATCGGCTCCTGTGGACCCTACTCCCGTTTGCCCCCGCACTCGCCCTCGTGCCGATGGATGCGTATGCCGGACCCCCTCCGGGCCAGCTCACTTTCGAACCCTACACCTTTACTTCCCGCCGCAGTGGTGAGACCACCGAGGCCGAAATTGGCACGCTCATTGTTCCCTATGACCGAAGCAATTCCGATTCCAAGACCATTGCCCTGAAATTCGTTCGCTTCCCCGCAACGACCGAAGGCCCTGGTCCGCCCTTGGTCTACCTCGCCGGAGGCCCAGGCGGCTCGGGAATTGGGGCTGCCGGTGGGCGACGCTTTGAGTTATTCATGAAGCTGCGCGAGCTTGGCGACGTCATCGCTTGGGATCAGCGCGGCACTGGCTCGAGCGAGCCTCGGGTCCGCATCGAGGCCACGGTTGACACTCCCTACGAGGGCGCGGTCTCGCGCCAGTGGCTCGAGCAGCAGTACGCTCGCGCCGTGCGCCAGGCCAGGGCCCAGTTCGAGCGCGACGGATTCGACCCGGCTCCTCTGAACACCAATGCCAGCGCTGATGATCTGGAGGACCTCCGCATCGCGCTCGGCGTCGAGAAGTTGCGTCTCTGGTCCATTAGCTACGGCACCCACCTCGCCCTCGCCACCGTCAAACGCCACCCCGAGTCAATCGATTCCATGGTGCTCGCAGGTGTTGAAGGATTGGACTCGACCTACAAGTTGCCGAGCCAGGCCGATGCGCCCCTCCAGGCATTCTCGCGCGAGATTGCCAATCATCCCGTCTACGGCGAACTCATTCCCGATTTCACGCTGCTGCTGCGTGAGGTGTTCGAGCGCGCCGAGCGCGAGCCATACGCGGTGGAGGTGGAGGATCCTGAGACCGGTGAGGTGGTTACATCGCTCCTGGGGCGTCTGGATCTGGAGTTCGTGACTTGGGGTGCGCTGTTTCGTCGCAAGGCGATGACCGATCTCCCCGCCGCCTTCCTCGCCCTGAAGATGGGCAGGACCGATGTGCTCAAGGGGGCGGTCGATGATACCCGGGGCCGCGGCGACAACGCCAACGTCATGCCGTTCGCGATGGACTGCGCCTCGGGCGTCAGCCCCGACCGACTGGCACGCATCCAGCGCGAAATACCGGATTCTCTCTTCGGCCGCAGCATGAACTTCAAATATCTGGCCGTCTGCCCGGAGCTTGGCGTTCCGGATCTTGGCGAGTCGTTCCGCGCACCGGTTCAGTCCAACATACCCGTACTCTGCATCAGCGGTGACATGGACGTCCGCACACCGCCCTCCAATGCCGAGGCTGTCCTCAAGGGCTTCCCCAATGGTCATCACGTCATTATCAGCCGAGCCGGGCACGACGATGACCTTTGGATATCTTCGCCCAAGATTGCTGAGTGCATCATCGCTTTCTTCCAAGGCCGACCGATCCCATACCATCGCATCGAGTTACGCCCGATCGACTTCACGGTTCCGCCCGGGTTGATAGACGAGTAAACACTTTTTCGTTGAGCCGCCGCCGCGGCCACGCGGTGCTGATGGCGCGGCGGGCGCACCTTGGCGTCCACCCGCCGTGGCCGGCGGGGCTATACGGAATTCACGTGTCGAGCCGATACTTCTCCTGACCATGCCGACCGCCCTCGATCAGGTCATCCTCGGCGACTGTCTGGACGTGCTGGCCGACTCACCCGGCGCGGTCGTGGACTTGGCCTACGTCGATCCGCCGTTCAACACCGGCCGAACGCTCGCCGCCTCCAACGGCGCTTACCGCGACACTTGGACAAACCTGGACGACTACCTCAACTTCCTGGGCCCGCGACTGACTGCCGTCCGACGTGTGCTGAAACCGACCGGCTCGATCCTTGTCCACTGCGACTGGCGGACATGCCATCATCTACGCCTGATGCTCGATAATCTGTTTGGTTCAGCGAACTTCGTGAATCACCTCATCTGGTCGTACGGCCTGGGCGGTTCGTCGCCGCGGCGCTTTGCCCGCAAACATGATGACATTTTGTTCTACGCCAAGTCAGATGGGTACTACTTCCGGCCGCCGATGGTTCCCGCCACGAGCAACCGCATGAAGGGTCAACTCAAGAAGGCCGCGGACGTTATCGAGATACCCGCGATCAACAACATGGCCCACGAGCGTGTGGGGTATCCCACGCAAAAACCGCTCGCATTATTGAAACTGCTCGTTGACGCGTGTTGTCCGCCGGGCGGTGTCGTGCTGGATCCGATGTGCGGCAGCGGCACAACCCTTGTTGCCGCCGCAAAGACCGCGCGGTGTTTCATCGGCATCGACGTGAATCCAGACGCGGTGAAGATCTGCGACCAGCGACTACACTGTACATCAGCCCGCGGATATGCATCCGCGGCTAGCACGTCTTGATGTCTTCTTGTTCTCCCTCGATGCCTTGATGCCTTCTTCTAAAACCCGCCCTGTCGCATTCGGTCCAGACTCTCGGGGAACGGATAGCTCGCGAACACCCCCGTCGGCGCCAGCTCCCACATGACCAACGAGGGATAGATGTCGCCGCGGTAACCTGCTTCGAACATCACGCGCAGGACCGACTCGAAGGTCGGCTCCGCGCCGTCCGGTCCCTCGAGCCGATTGGACTTGGCGCCGATGAACGACACCGTGGCCACGGGCAGCCGTTCTCGCCGGCCTCGAAGCATCTTCGCCACCGTCGCAAACCCACGGGCAAGGTCGTCCAACGTGAAATGAGCCCGACCTTTGGGGCGCAACAACGCCAGGATCAGCAGACTGTCCAGATCGTACTTCAGGATGTACGGCTCCCGGTCGCCGACGGCGTGAACGGCCACCGACTCTGAGAACATCCGCGCGTAACTCGTCACGGCCTTGGCGTTCCACTGGCTCGTCGCCGTCATCTCAATCACCTGACGGACGATGCCGTGACTGTTGTCCTCGGTGTTGACGCCGCAGACGAAGGCTCGATACCGTCCCGCCAGCAGATCGGCGAGCAGATGCTGGCCCCACTGGATTCGGATTC
>JACZXL010000195.1 GCA_022571635.1 Planctomycetota bacterium | reverse complement strand
CGGGCGACATTCTCATTCCATGGCCCCCCTTGTCAAGTCGAGGAGGCAATACTATGTGGCCCAAGGTTTTCGGATGTCGCGCGCTCGGATGAAAGAGAGGCGGATGATGGTTCGCTTCACGTCTGTTTTGACGTTCACGGCGGCGGTCTGTTGTTGGAGTCCTCTGCGGGCCGTCGCGCAGTGCACTTTCGCTGGGGTGGGTGATCTTCCCGGGGGGGTTTTTCGCAGCAATGCCTTCGACGTATCCGCCGACGGTTCGGTCGTCGTCGGGGAAAGCCACTCGGACCTTGGGTGGCAGGCGTTCCGCTGGACGGCGGAAGACGGCATGGTCGGATTGGGGGATCTCCCGGGCGGAATTTTCTCCAGTCAGGCCACGGGTGTTTCCGCCGACGGGTCGGTCATCGTCGGCAGAGGCAACCCTGAAGGAGGCTTGGTCTTCGAAGCTTGCCGCTGGACTGCGGAAGGTGGGATCGAGGGCTTGGGCTTCCTCCCTGGAGAAGGACCCGACAGCATGGCCTTTTGCGTTTCGGCTGATGGTTCGGTCATCGGCGGGCGGGCTTGGTCCACTGACTTTGGTATGGACATTGGCTTGCGTTGGACCGCCGATGAGGGAATGGTGTCGCTGGGGGTGCTGGACAACGGCAAGCCGACGCGTGGCGCCTGGGGGGTGTCGGCGGACGGGTCGGTGATGGTCGGAGCGGGAGGGTTCCCCAACAAGTCACCTGAGGCCTATCGCTGGACAGCGCTGAACGGCGCCTTAGCCCTGGGGTTCTTGCCGGGCGGGGACGTCAGCGGAATCACCGCGATCACTCCGGATGGCCTGATCGCCTTCGGCGGCAGCAATTCTGCACAGGGACCTCAGCTCGTGCGGTGGACCCAAGGCGAGGGAATGATCGGACTGGGTGTAGCGATGAACGCCAAGGATGTTACAGCTGACGGATCCATTGTGGTCGGGAACGACGTCGATTTCCAGGGGGCCACCATCTGGGACGCCGAGAACGGAATGCGGTTTCTGCAGGACGTATTGGTGATGGAGCACGGCCTTGATTTGACCGGGTGGGTCCTCGAGGAAGCGTGGGGTATTTCAGCGGACGGTTCCACCATCATCGGCCGCGGTTTCAATCCCGACGGGAACAGGGAGGGTTGGATCGCAAGGATTGGGCAGTGCGAATGTTCGTGGGACCTGGACGGTAGCGGCTCGGTTGGCGTGAAGGATCTGCTCTTCTTGCTGGGCGCCTGGGGGTCGTGTCCGCCGAAGGGAGATTGTCCCGCGGACTTCGACAACACCGGCGACGTTGGCGTGAAGGATCTGCTCGTGCTCCTGGGCAACTGGGGGCCGTGTCCGTGAAGAAGGCATCAAGGCATCGAGGGGGAAAAAGAAGGCACTAGGCATTAGGCATGAGGGAAGACCTTGAGGGCCGTGTTTCGCCGGCGGGCTTGACCCGCTGGGGGTAATTGGAGCGACCTGCCGTTTCGCCGAAGACATCGAGGGGGCAGAAGAAGGCTTGAGGCCTCCGAACCCCTGACTCCTTCCTCTCCGCTCTGCGATCTCTGCGGTGAGTCCCCTCCTGCGCGCGCAAATCTCCGGCGCGCGCCGGAAGGTCCTAAATAAGCAAAGATAAGCCTCCAACTCGCTCGGGTAAGCAAAGTTAACCCCCGGAAGTGCAAAGGTAAGCTCGGGTAACGATCGGTAGCGCGCAGCGCGGACAGTTTGATGCGCGCCAAAGTGACCGCGCGACCGTTTCGGCGCGCGCCGAGCGAGCCGACCCTCGTTTGCGCGTACGGAAACGATGGTCGTCGATCGTCGATGTTTTTGTGTTTGACAGCTGCGCGCGCCGGCGTGACCGCGCGCTTCCGTCTTGCTTGTGCGCGCTTGCGATCAGGTGTCGTCGCTTGCGGTGTCGAGGGCGTACCCCGCGGAGGTCCACGCCCGCAGCCCGCCGCGTAGCGTTCGCACGTCGGAGAAACCGAGCTGCAGCAGGCGTTTGCTCATGGCGTTGGCCTTGGGATCGTTGTAGTCGTCGCCGTAGACGATGAGTACGTCGTAGCCGTCGAGCTTGCTCTTGTTCTTGGCGAGGTGCTGGAAGGGCAGGCTGATGGCCCCGGGGATGTGGCCGAGGCGAAAGTCGCGCTCGCTGCGGGGATCGACATACGTCCCGGTCGTGGTTCCGCCCAGGCCCAGCAGCTTCGCCTGGCCTTGGACCAATTCCTGAGCGTCGATCGGGTTGACCAGGACCAGGTCGCGATCGCTGGTCTTGTTCGTGCAACTGATGACGGCCAGGGTTGCGGCGATGACGGCAACGGCGGTGCGGGCCCGGCGAACTGTCGAGAAGGTCATGGTGTGATCTCCATCCATCCCACGTACGAAGGCATTGCCCGTGGGGTCGATCGCGTTCCCCCAGGGGGAATAGGGAACCCACAGGGCCCGTTTGTAGTCTACAACGGCGGGCGGAAACAGTGGCGGTAACGGAATGGGAACGGCGTGAGCCGTCTCTATATAGTTGGAACGAGGGCAGCGGTCTTGGCGGGCTGCCGGGACGCCCGAGATTCTTGGCGAGGGAGCGGCGGTGCGTTACATCGGACCCAGGAAAAGTTGGCTTGGTGGAGGCGTGTTGGGCGGACTGGTGCTCGCGGCCAGCTCGGCGGCCTATGGGCAGGATCCGTTGGGGCAGGGCGCGGGCCACAAGACGGCTGAGGAGCTGGTGGCGGTGCGGACGGTCGCGGACGTGACGTCGATCGCCCCCGGTCAGACGTTTCATCTGGCCGTGATCTTCGATATCGAGCCGCAATGGCATATTTACTGGAAGAATCCAGGCGAAGGCGCGCCGCCGCCGACCCTTGCCATCGAAGTACCAAAGGGGTTTGAGGTCGGGGAGGTGCGTTGGCCTCGCCCCATCGTCGTTCAGTCGCCGATCGGGCCGACGTATGTCTACGAAAACCAAGCGGCGCTGTTTGTGCCGATTACGGCGCCTGATGACCTCATGGACGGGAGCGCGACGATCCGGGCCGACATCCGCTGGGCGGTGTGCAAGGCGGTGTGTCTGCTGGGTCGCGGCCGGTGGAGCGTGGACGTAAGGACGGTCAGCGCCGATTCGCAGACCGATCCCGTACCTGTTTCGGCGGCTGATCCCGTCCTGGCGAGACTCAAGAAGCGGCTACCGGCGCCGCTGGCCAAGGCTGCGGGCGGTTCGGCCGACTTCGACGGCACGATGCTGACCATCACCGGCCCGGCGATGGGCCGAGCTGTTGACGTTCTTCCCCGGCGCTGCGCCCGGCGTCTCCTACGGTGATCCAACCGTCACCATCGAGGCAGATCGGTTTCGCGTGGAAGTCGCCGTTCAAATCAACCGTCGAAACACGCTGGGCCAGCGGGTCGTGCTGAGCGGTCTGGTTGCGCTCGGCCCCGAAGACGACAATCCGTCCTACGATTTTAGGGTCGATCTCTCGAATGACGATCGCCCGGAGTCCCGATTCCATCGGGATCGCGGCCAACGAAAAAGTAGTGGTATGCTGGACTCAAACGGAGCCTGAGCTATGAAACGACGAACGAGCGTATTGGGGTTGGTGGGGTTGATCGTGGCGGCGCTCGGCATGACGGCCGGCACGTTAGACCAAGGCAAGGCGAAACTTGGCGAGAAGGCGCCGAACTTCACCTTGACGGACACGAACGGCCAGGAGCGAAGCCTGTCGGACTATAAGGGCCGGATCGTCGTCATTGAGTGGATCAATCCGGAGTGCCCGGATGTGAGGCACTGCTACCAGACCAAGGCCATGCAGGGCGCGTACAAGAAGGTGAAACAGTTGGACAAAGGTGTAGCGTGGTTGGCCATCAACTCGACACAAGGCACGACGGCGCAGGCGAACAAAATGTGGATCTCGAAGTACGAGCTGAAGTACCCGTTTCTGCTGGATGAACGCGGGAAGGTGGGTCGTCTTTATGATGCCCGCCGAACGCCGCACATGTTCGTGATCGACAAAGAAGGGGTGATTCGGTATACGGGAGCGATCGACGACAACCGCCTCCTACACAAGCGACCGGAGGAGATCACCAACTATGTGGTGAACGCGGTGAAGCAGCTTGTCGAGGGGGAAACGGTGACGCCGGATTCGACGAAGCCGTACGGCTGCACGATCAAGTACTCGCGGTAGGTGCAAGCGCAGCCGCAAGCAACTTGCAAGACAAAAGAAGCCCGATCCGGGCTTCTTTTTTTCTCAAACTCGGCCGGGGTTCTATTGCAGGTTGACGGGCATGATGACGTAGGTGAACTCGCCGTTGGTCCTGAGCACGCCCGGCTTGTTCGGGGCCTTGAGCTCGATGGTGACCTTGCCGCCGTCGATGACCGCGAGGGCGTCGGTGATGAAGCTGGGATTGAAGCCGATCTCGAGCGGTTCGCCCTGATAGTCGTCGAGCTTGATCTCGACGGTGGCCTCGCCCATCTCCGGCGCTCGGCTGCTGAGCGTGAGCTTGTCGTTCTCGAAGCTCAAGCGGACCCCTTTGGACTCTTCATTGGTGAGGAGGGCGGCGCGTCGGATCGCGCTGGAGAGCGTCGCCGTGTCGAACGTGACCTTCTTGTCCTGGTCCTTGGGGATGACGTCGTCGAACGGAGGGAACGCCCCCTCCACGAGCGTGCTGGAAAGCATGGCGGCATCGGGGCCTTCGCCCACCGCGAGGCGGATTTGATTCTCCTCGACGGCGATGCGCACGGTGGCGTCGGGATCGTCCACGAGTTTGGCGACAAGCTTCAGCGCTTTGCTGGGGATGATGCACGAGCAATCGCCTTCGCCGGCGAGGCAGTCACCTTTGGCCAGGGCCAGACGTCGGCCGTCGGTGGCCACGAGGCGCAGTAGCTTCCCCCGGCGGTCAAACAGCACGCCGTTGATCGCATAGCGGCTGTGCTCGGCCGCAGCGGCAAACAAGGTCCGCGCGATCAACCGCTGGAGGGTTCCGGCCAAGATTTCACAATCGACCGTCGCGTCGCCGAACTCCGAGACAGGCGGAAACTCGCTCGGGTCGTAACCAAACACCTTGAAGTGCGAGTCGGCGCCGCGGATGTGCACAGCGTGGTTCTCGGTTTCAAAAGTGAGCGTGGGATCATCACACGCGCGCACGATCTGCGTCATCTTGTCGGCCGGGATGAGGGCCTCGCCGGGCTGCTCGACATCAACCTGCTCGACACCGAGGCGAATGCCGACCTGCAAGTCAGTGGCGGCGAGCACCAACAAGCCCTCGGTGGCGGTGAGCTTGAGGCATCGCAAAACCGGAGTCGGGGTTCGGGTGGGGACCACGCCGCCGACAATGTTGAGCGCATCAACAAGCGCGGCACGTTCGCAAAGCACTTTCATGATCAGTGAGCCCTCATTGATCTTGTTCAGAAGCCCAGAGTGTAACAAGCGCGACCGCGGACGCGAGCGGACAACGAGCAGCATCGGCGAGGCCCTGGTTTTCTGAGGCCTAGAGGCGACTTTCGCGGCCTGTCCCGACAGGCTATCCACGACCGGTTCAGCGCGCCCGGTTTGCTTCGGCGGGCGGTCCATGAGATACTACGGGGCTCAGCAGGCCGAAGCCGGCCGAGGGCCGGTCGAGGCCGTACGCCCATAAGGAAAGGAAGTCGATGTCGTTTGAAGCTGCCGTTCACGCCAAAGCCATCCAGCTCGATCACGTCTGCCTGGACATGTGCGCCGCTGCGGGCAGTGGGCACCCCACCAGTGCATTGAGCCTGGGACATCTGGTGACGGTCCTCTTGTATCACAGCATGCGGTGGCTGCCGGAGCATCCTCGGTACCCCGGATCCGACCGTCTGGTTCTGTCGGAGGGGCATGCGGTGCCCATTATCTACGCGGCGCTGGCGGATTTGGGGGCGATGGTCGGAAAAGGCGACGAGGCGCGTCCGCTGACGATGAACGACGTGTTCACGTTGCGGGAAGTGGATTCGTGTCTGGACGGTCACCCCACCCCGATGGAGGGGGTGGGCTTCTTCGATGCCGCCACGGGATCGCTGGGGCAGGGTCTGTCCGTCGCCGCGGGGCTGGGCGTGGCTGCCAAACACGACGGCCTGGACAAGCGGATCTATTGCTTGATTGGCGACGGCGAGGCCAGAGAGGGCCAAGTCGCCGAGGCCTTGGACTTCATCATCGATCAGAAGTTGACCAACGTGCTGGCGATCTTCAACTGCAACGGATACGGCCAAGCGGACAAGGTCAGCCCCCAACAATCGCCGGAGGTCCTGGCCCGGAAGCTCGAAGCGATCGGGTTCGCGGTTCTCGACATCGACGGGCACGATCCGCAAGCCATTTGTGGGGCGTTCGACCAGTTCATCGAGAATCAGCAGTCCGAACAGCCGACGGCGGTGGTGGCTCGGACAGTCAAAGGATGGGGCGTGGCGTCAATGCAGGGGGGAGGCTGGCACGGGAAGCCTGCGGTGGACGACGCGCTGGAGCAGGCGCGGGCTGAGCTGAAAGAGACGGGGGTGGGGCTCACGTCGGCCCTGGCGGGCGACGAGTTGCGAATATATCCGCCGACTGAACACCGCCCGAGCGAACCCGTCCGGTCGCAACCGATGAGCTTCGAGCAGGCGATGAAGCATTACGACATGGAGTCGATTCAAAAGACCGGCAAACTGGCGACGCGCAAAGCCTACGGTCTGGCTCTGCGTGTACTGGGGCATGCCAACGGCGACGTGTTCGCGCTGGACGGCGATGTGAGTAACTCGACCTTCGCAGAATGGTTCGCCCACGACGAAGCGCTGTCCGATCGGTTTCTCAAGTGCAAGATTGCCGAGCAGAACATGTTCTCCGTCGCCGCCGGTCTGTCGGCCGCGGGGAAGATCCCGTTCTGTTCCACGTTCAGCAAGTTCGTCACGCGCGGTTACGACCAGATCGAAATGGCGATCAACTCCGGGGCGAACATCAAGATCGTGGGCAGTCACTGTGGAGTCTCGCTGGCGGCGGACGGCCCGAGCCAGATGGGGCTGCCCGATGTCGCGTGGTTCCGAGCCTGGGCCACAACCAAGAATCATCGTGGGAACCCGGGGTGTTATATACTTCAGCCGGCGGATGCCTACGCTGCCTACGCGCTGACGCTGGCGATGGCCCAGTACCATGGCGTGTGCTACATGCGGACCGCACGTCCGGACGTCGAGTTCATCTACAACGACACGTCCGAGTTCACGCTCGGGGGGTTGGAAGTGCTGACGAAGGGGCGCGATCTGCTCATCATCTCCGCCGGGTATATGGTCCACGAGTGCAATAAGGCGCTCGATTCGCTTGATAAGGCGGGAATTGACGCAACGCTGGTCGATCTGTACTCGATCCCGTTTGATCGTGAAGCGTTGCTCGACCTGGCCAACGAAAACGGCGGATACGTTCTTACGGTTGAAGACAACTACGGCGGCGGCATCGGTTCAAGCATCGCCGATGCGGTGACCGACTCCGGCGACGCATTCACCATCCAGCAGTTGTACGTGCGTCAAATCCCCAAGTCGGCGCGGGATGAGC
>JACZXL010000194.1 GCA_022571635.1 Planctomycetota bacterium | reverse complement strand
GGGAAGCTTCATGCTCGAAGTCACCGACAAGCCGGTCGTTCTTCGCACCTTTATGAAGGACGTCGGTGTGCGGGCGATCGCGATCGGTTTCCCCGAGCAGGTCCACTGCGCATTCGATGCTGACCGCGGCAAGCTGATTATGATCTGGGAGGGACAGTTTCTCAGCGCCCAAGGCGCGTGGGGCGGGCGCGGCGGGACGGAGACGAATCCCGAGCAGGGGCCGGCGTGGTCGGCATCGCCGGGCCCGGTGTTTCTCGTCGCCGATGCGGCGCCTTCGCCCTGGCCGGAGACGATCGAAACCGGCGCCGTTCGATTCCGAGGCTACAGCCTGGACCACGATGGATACCCGACGATCCACTACGACCTTGTTGGTGACGAAAACGAGATCGTTTCGGTGTCTCAACAACCGCACCCGGTGCGCCGTGACGGTGTAGTATCGTTCATCCGTCGCTTCGAGCTGCGCGGTTCGCCCGGCCGGCGCATCGTGGCGAACCTCGCGGGCATGCAGATCATCGAGCGCTCGCCCGGCGGCCGAGAATTGGACCACGGCCTCGTCGAGATCACTTTGGACGAGACGGGAACGGCCTCGCTGAGTGTGGAGGTGACATGGTGAACAACGTAACGATAGCCCGGTGCAGGCTGTTCGCGATCGGAGCCGCCGTGACAATCTGCGGCCAGGTGTGGGGGCAAACGCCCGATTTCAACTACATCAAGAAGGCGACGCGGCAAGAAACGCACGCCGCCACGATGGCCCAATATGCCCCGCCGTTGGACTGGGAGCCGTGGCACATCATCGGGCCGTTTGATAATCCCGATCGGATCGGTCACAGCATCGTCTATCCGCCGGAGTTGAGTGTTGATCTTGAGGCCCAATACCTTGGGAAGAACGGTGAGGCCGTGCAGTGGCAGCCGGCTCGCTTCACTGAGTGGGACCCGATCAACCTCAAGCAGTTCGACGATGAATCCCGCCACTATGAAGGCACGGCGTACCTCTTCCGTGAATTCCATTCGGAAAGTGACACGCGCATCGACTGCAACTTCGGCAGCGACGATGGGCTGAAGCTGTGGGTCAACGACAAGCTGGTGATCGACGTCGATGTGTATCGCGGAATGAGCCTCCAGGATCATCTGATTACGCTGGATATTCGCAAGGGGCGCAACACCATCCTGGCCAAGGTCACCCAAGGTGTCGGCGGCTGGGACTTTCAGATGCGGCCCGTGACCGATCATCGTATTGCGGCGTTGTTGGAGTATCGTTTGAACCTGGATTTCCCGACCTCGCCCGAAGCGAAGCACTATCGCCTGTTGAGCATCATCGAGCCGCAGGACATCGTGTTGGAAGTCGGGGGGATGGACATTATGCCCGACGGCCGGCCCATCATCACTACACGACGCGGCGAGGTGTGGATCATCGAAGGGGCGTACGACGTTCCGCCGTTCGACGCCAAGTTCAAGCGTTTTGCGTTCGGTTTGCACGAGCCGTTGGGCGCAGCCTGGCGTGACGGGGCGCTGTATGTTGTGCAGCGCGGTGAACTGACGCGCCTCATTGATACCGACGGCGACGACCAAGCCGATCGATTCGAGACCGTCAGTAGTCAATGGGGAGTCAGCGGCAACTACCATGAGTTCGCGTTCGGACCGAAATACGACGGTCAGGGACGAACGTGGGTAACGCTGAACCTTGGGTTCTGCGGTAGCTTGGGCAAGTCGATTGCGCCCTGGCGCGGATGGGCGATGATCGTCAACGATGATGGGTCGTTGGTGCCGGTCTGTGGTGGTATGCGCTCACCGTGCGGCCTTGGCGCTAATGCAGCCGGTGACATGTTCTACACCGACAACCAGGGTGATTGGGTGGGAACAAACAAACTGTCGCACCTGGATTTCGGCGGTTGGCATGGCCACCCGGGTGGCGACCGCTGGTACGAACAAACGGAATTCGACGCACCGCGCGGCGAGCAGGATTTCAAGCCGCCCGCCGTCTGGTTCCCTTACGGACGCATGGGTCAAAGCGCGAGCGACATCTTGTTGGACACCACAGATGGGAAGTTCGGACCCTTTACGAACCAACTCTTCATCGGGGATCAGACCAACGCCACCCTCATGCGCGTGTTCCTCGAGCGAATCGACGGCGTGTACCAAGGCGCGTGCTTCCCGTTCCGAAGCGGTCTGGACTGCGGCGTGACGCGTATGTGTTTCGGCAAAGATGGGAGCATGTTCGTGGGCATGACCAATCGCGGCTGGGGAAGCCTCGGGCGCCGGCCGTGGGGTGTGCAGCGTGTCGTATACACCGGTGTCATGCCGTTTGAGATTCACGAGATGCGGGCGAAGCCGGATGGATTTGTTCTGACGTTCACCAAACCGGTTGATCCGGTGACGGCTGGGAATCCCGCCAACTACGCGATGGAAAGCTTCACATACCAGCGGCATGAGGAATATGGTTCGCCGGAGATTGATCGCCAGTCACTTTCGATCAGTACGGCCGAGGTGGCAACCGACGGCGTATCGGTGCGGTTGAGAATAGACGGATTGCGCACCGGATACGTTCACGAACTCGCCTTGAGCGACGTGCAGAGCGCCGAAGGTGATGCACTGCTTCACCGCAAGGCGTATTACACGCTCAATGTCATTCCGAGCCGGTAGGCTCTCGGCCCCCACAGCACACGATGTCCAAAGCATCGGACAAGAAGCGAATCGGCGAACTTCGCGAGCGGCTCGATCGGGCGAATCGCGCGTACTTCGTCCGTGATAATCCGACCATGCTCGATTCGGAGTACGACGCACAACTGCGTGAGCTGATCGAGCTGGAAGCGGCGCATCCGGACCTGTTCGATGCCAACAGCCCATCGCAGCGCATCGGGGGCGAGCCGATCGAGGGGTTTGTAAGCGTGCAGCACCCGGTGCCGATGATGTCGATCGACAATACGTACGACATTGCCGACCTGCGCGCTTGGCACGAGCGTGTGCTGAAGGGTGTTGGCGACGAATCGCTCTTTGATTCGCCCCAGGGCATCGAATACGTGTGCGATCCGAAGATCGACGGCGTTGCCGTGAGTTTGCGGTATGAAAATGGCGAGCTGGCGGTGGCGGTCACGCGCGGCGACGGCGAGCGCGGCGACGACATCACCGCCCAGGTCCGGGCCATTCGACCGATTCCGTTGCGATTGGAACCGCAGAACGATCCTCCGCCGACGTTGGAGGTGCGCGGCGAAATCTTCATGCCCAACGCTGAATTTGACCGCATCAATACCGAGCGCGAGCGCGATGGCGAGCCGTTATTCGCCAACGCGCGTAATTCAACCGCCGGCACATTGAAGAGCCTGGACCCGACCGTTGTCGCTCGGCGCCGTTTGAGTTTCGTTGCTCACGGTCGAGGCGACGTTGTCGGCATGGACGACATTGAGACATATTCTGGTTTTCTCGACCACATCAAATCGCTTGGCATTCCCATCAGCCCGCACATCACCCTCAGCAAGACGATCGATGACGTGGTCAAAACGATCGAGCGGTTCCGCGATCTGAGAAACGATCTCGGCTACGGCGTGGATGGAATGGTCGTGCGTGTCGATCGCTTTGATCTACAAGCCAAGCTCGGCGCAACCAGCAAAGCGCCGCGATGGTGCATTGCATTCAAGTACCCGGCCGAGCAGGGGATCACCGTTCTGAAGCGCGTGGACTGGCAGGTCGGCAAGAACGGCACGCTCACGCCGCGAGCCACGATGGAGCCGATCTTCCTTGCGGGGACGACCGTGCAGCACGCGACGCTGCACAACATCGAGGAGATTCGCCGCAAAGATATTCGCCTCGGCGACAGCGTCGTGATCGAGAAGGCGGGGGAGATCATTCCGCAAGTCGTTCGGCCGGTACTCGACAAGCGAAGCGGCAAGGAAAAGCGCATCGTTGCTCCGAAGAAATGCCCCGACTGCGGCGGCGTGGTGGAGCAAGAAGGGCCGAAGCTCTATTGCGTCAACCCCGAGTGTCCTGCGCAGTTTCGCGAGAAGCTGAAGTGGTTCGTCGGTCGCGGTCAGATGGATATTGACGGTCTGGGTGAGAAGCTCGTCGATCAACTCGTTGACGCCGGGCTTGTGCGTCATTTCGCCGACATCTTCAAGCTCAAGCGCGGGGCGCTGCTCGAGCTTCAACGGATGGGGGAGAAATCGGCTGATAACCTGCTCACCGCGATTGCAACCGCCAAGGGGAGAGGGCTGGCCCGCGTGTTGGCGGGGCTGGGGATTCGTCAGGTCGGCTCGTCATCCGCCAAGACGCTCGCTCGCAATTTCGCCGACGCCGACGCACTGCTCACGGCCACACAAGATCAGATCAAGGCACTGCCTGATTTTGGCGACATCACCGCTTCGATACTCCATGCCTACCTCCATTCAAGGCCCGGGCGCGAGATGTTTCACCGGCTCGGTGCGGTCGGCGTCGATCTGCGCAGCACGACCGTCGGCGCAGTCGATTCGCGCCGCGACTCAATCTTTGCGAACAAGACCATCGTCTTGACGGGGACCTTACAGAACTTTACGCGCCAGGCGCTGACCGAACGGCTTGAAGCGCTCGGGGCGAAGGTTACCGGTTCGGTTTCGACAAAAACTGATTTCATTATTGCAGGTGAAAATGCGGGCTCCAAGCTCGATGAGGCGAGGAAACTCGGGATCGAGACGTGGGATGAGGCCAAACTTGTGAGCGCCTTGCGATGATTCCTGGCCGTGAAGCGAAACGCGGCCGATAGTGAGTACGATTCGAGTCGGCCGATGCAGAACATCGAATTCAAAGCTGAGCTTCGTGATCCAGCCGCAGCGCGCCGGCAGTGCAAAGTGCTGGGCGCACATCACATCGGCAAACTTCGTCAGACCGACATCTATTACAAACTCACCGACGGGCGACTCAAGAAACGCGAGGCCCCCGGCGAGCCGATCGAGTGGATCTACTACCACCGCAATGATTCCGTACGACCCAGAATGTCCAATTACAGCATCCTCACCGACGAACAGGCACGGCGACGGTGGGGGACCAAGACGCTTCGACAGTGGCTGACCGTTCTCAAGACCCGCGAGCTGTGGATAATTGACAACATGCGCATTCACATCGACGACGTTGATCAGTTAGGGAACTTCATCGAGTTCGAGGCGATCGTATCCAAGAACCGCGATGTCAAGGAATGTCATCTCGCCGTCAATCACCTGCGCGAGCTGTTTGGGCCGGTCATGGGCGAGCCGGTGGCGCCCAGCTATTGTGATTTGATGGCGCAGATCGTGTCAGCCGACAGCGGATGACTGCACTTGCGGATCAGGCGGGTCAGCCGAATCGGGCGTGACGTTCAGCACGCCCCGCCAGATCAACACCACAAACACCGCACTCAGCACGAGGCGGTACCAGCCGAAGACGGCCAAGTCGTGCCGGCTCAAATAACTCACGAGCCACTTGACCGCGAAGGCGGCGGCGATCGTGGCGACGAGAATGCCGACGATAAGCTCCGTCGTCCCGAGCACCTCGAACATATTCGGACCGTCCCCGAGGAAGTTGCCCAGTCCTTTGTACACGCACGCGCCGCCAAGCGTCGGCAACGCCAAAAGGAAGCTGAACTCGGCCGCCTGCTTGGGCCGAAGGCCGATGATCATTCCGCCCACGATTGTGATCATTGAACGACTGGTGCCCGGCCACATGGCCACGCATTGCAGCAACCCAATGATGAGCGCCATCCGCCAGGTTAGTTGTTCGATATCGACGAACGTATGCGCAACAGCGCCATCGCCTGCTTGGTCGGGGCGAAAGAATCTTCGCTGCCAGGGGCCCAGCAAAATCATCACGACCCCCCCCAGCGCAAGAGCGGCGATCACCGGGACGGGCCGAAACAGATATCGCTCGATCGTATCGTCGAATAACGGCCCCAACACCGCCGCCGGAAGGAACGCGACAACGAGATTCACGAGCAACCGGCGACCGGCCTGATCCTTCCCGAAAAGGCCACGAATCATCTGAACGACGCGCGCGCGATACACGCCCAACACGGCAAGGATCGCCCCGCCTTGGATCACGATCAGAAATGCGTCGATCGCCGATTTTTCGTTCTGCTCATCGAGCCCGAGCAGGGCCGTGGTCAAAATGAGATGACCGGTCGAGCTGATGGGCAGATACTCGGTGATCCCTTCAACGAGTCCAAGGATGATGGCGTCAGGAATCGTCACGGTGGTGGGTTCTGCGACTCAAAATGCGGGTAGAAGAAACGGTTACGGTTTCTTCGGCTCAGGAGGTACCGCCTCTGTTGATTCAGTCAGCCAAGGCATAAGGTCTCGCACCGCTTTGCCTGCCGACTCGATCGGACCGCCGCTCGCGGCTTCGCGCTGCTGCATGAACCACGGAAATCCGCCGGCATAATCATCTCGCACCGCTTTAGCGAACGCACCATCCCTTATTTCCGTGAGCAGTTGACGCATCCGCACCCTTACTTCGGCATCAATGAGCAGTGGACCGGCACGATACGCGCCGAACTCGGCGGTGTTGCTGATCGCCTCGTACATTCCGGCCAAGCCGCGTTGATAGACGAGATCGGCGATCTGCTTCATCTCGTGGCAGCACTCGAGATAGGCCAACTCGGGCGGATATCCAGCGTCGACGAGCGTCTCAAACGCCGCCGCCATGAGCTGACTCATGCCGCCACACAGAACGGCTTGCTCGCCAAACAGGTCCGTCTCGGTCTCGTCGCGAAACGTGGTGTAGACAATCGCCGCGCGAGCACAACCGATTGCGTTCGCCCATGCCAGACCGATTGCCTCAGCGTCGCCGGCGGGTGAATCTTGGTGTACAGCAAAGAGACACGGCAGGCCCTTGCCGTCACAGTACAACCGTCGCAGCGTATCACCCGGTCCCTTTGGCGCGACCAGGATGACGCCGACGTCCGCGGCGGGTTGGATGAGGTCGTAACAAATATTGAACCCATGAAGAAAGCCAATGATCGAACCACCACTGAGTTGCGGCGCTAGATCGCGTTCATATACCTGTGGCTGAACTTCATCCGGCAATGCCAGAATGACGAGTTTGGCGTTCTTGGCGATGTCCGGGATAGGCAGACAGTCAAATCCGAGCGCCGATGCCCGGTGGAAGCTGGGCGAGTTGGGACGTGTCCCGACCACGACATCAACACCCGATTCCCGAAGATTCAGGGCGTGGGCGTATCCCTGGTTCCCGAATCCCACGACCGCGACCGGCTTGCCCCGCAGCGGGTCGATCGGCGCCTGTTCCGGTGTACGCAGGATTCTCATGGCGACTGGACTCTCCCGAAGAATAGGAGCCGGGGACACCTGGCCCGGATGTTTTACCCAAAGTGGTCCGGCGCGCTGGCCGAGAGAATAATCAATCGATGATCCTGGACAGAAACGGTCGGCGAGACCGGGAGGGACAAGGATGGTGAGGACGCGTGATCTGTTCGAACGCCACCGCCTCCGATGCACCTGCCAACGCCTGGCGTTGTATGAGGCCCTGAGGGCAAGCACGAACCATC
>JACZXL010000193.1 GCA_022571635.1 Planctomycetota bacterium | reverse complement strand
AAGGTCGCCGCGCGTCGACAGCACGATGCCCAGGTTGCCGTAGTCGCTGGCCATGCCTTCGAGGCGGCCGAGCTTCTCGTCGATCTCCAGCGACTTGCGGTACATCGCTTCCGCGCCGTCGAGATCGCCGCGCATTCGCACGATATTACCCAGGTTGCCGTAGGTGGCCGCCATGCCTGCGAGGCGGCCAAGTTTCTCTTCGATCGCCAATGACTTGCGGAACATCGCCTCCGCGCCGTCGAGATCGCCCGTGACGGCACGAAGGAACGCCGCTTCGTTCAACCACGTCAGCGCGTGCGGCAGAAGATCGCTGGAAGGATCATCGCCCCAATCCGCCAAGCGCTGCTCGAGTTCGGCGAGCCGGAACTGCTTCTCCTCAAGGGAAAGATTCGACGCCGCGGCGAGATCGCCCGAGAACGCATCCGAGACGGCGGCGTCCGCCGAAGCCTGTTCGGACACGAACTCGAATCGGTGGCTCCGATAGCGCCAAAGGTCCTTGGCATGGCGAGCGAGCGCCGTCGCGGCCCACTCCGGCGCCCAAATCACGATCGGGCATCGAAACGCGCGTTCCCAAAGCTCGCGCGAGGCGTTCAAGCTCCGTAGCGTTGGCTGATCCTGCTCCTTCGTCGAGATCGAGGCTTCCAGATTGGTGAGAAACAGCGCCGCCGCATCGTCGCCGACCTTTCGATCCTGGACGTATCCAAAGACATCCGTTGTGCCGCGCGGCACCTCAACGACCGCGATCCTGGGGAATGTCTCCCTGAGGCGCGAGATCAGGAACTCCCGCAACGCGGGACTGTTGCACACTGCAACGCTGAGCGAGAAGCATTCGCTCGCCGCCTGGATCATTCTCCGCATGGCGGCGAGTTCCGCCGCCTGGCGGGCTGATTCCCTTAGAGTAACGTTGTCGTGCTGATGGTCGATTTCGGGAGTCATCGTTTGCGCTGCGGGCGCGAGGTCCGTTTCGATTTCTTCGACTTCGGCGACGTACGGGAGCGACTCGATCCCTTGGCCGGCGACACGATATCGGCGACCAACGGATTCAGACCGTACCACTCTTCATCATTGACGTACTGGAGGATTGCCCTGCTGTCGAGTAGCTCCCGGAAGGTCTGCTCCGTTTCGCGCGTGCGCGTATATCGGCCGGTCGATCGAATCTTCTCGATGATGGGCCAATGATCTTCGCGAAGAAGTCGCGCGTATTCCCGCCTTCCTTCGATCCGCGCCCGTTCGACGGATTCATCGTCGATCGGCAAATCGTGGGTGACGATGGCCTCGCGCACGAGCGTCATCAATTCCGTCGGCTGGCCGCCGCTGAGCAGGATCAGTTTCTTGCAGGTCTCGGCGCTGTCGAAGACCTCTTCGAATGACGCATTCGCCGCCGTGAGACGGGCGTCGATGATTTGACGAAAGCGCCTGACCCCCGGCTCGAACGCCGCGTTCGAAGGCGGCTGTTTCCTGACTTTTGTCATGGCCACGACGGGCACGTCCCCGCCATAGAGCGCAGCGATGTTCTGCTCGTGATGTGAATACACGAGCGACAACGGCATGGTGTACACGACGTGGCACTTGAAGGCCGTGAGCTGCGCTGCGCGATTGACGAAGAGGTATTCATCCGTCCGGCAACCGGCATCGTCATGAAGACGCACGGCCATCTTGTCGAGGTCGTCGACGACAACGACGAGACCGCTGAAGCCCTTCTCTCGGAGTTCGATGATCGCCTCTCCGATCACGTCATTCGCCGCATAGAGCAGATTGCTCGTGTCCGGCTCCAGTACCTTTCGAATCTCAAAGCGGGCATCGGGACTGCTGCGGATCTTTCCCGATACGCTCCCCAGGGCGGTTTGCAGATCAAAGCTTTCAAAGTCAATCTCTCGGGTCAGGAGATCTCCCAATCGCTGGATCCGGTCCTTGAAATAGCCCGGCTTGAGTTTGATGTTTTGCTGCTCATCCAATTGCACCGCCAACTGACGGACCAGCGCAATCAGGACATCGGGGAAATCGACGTCGTTCGCGTCGACCTCCTGTGTGACATCGAAATACACCACGAAATAAGGTGAGTCGCCGGATTCGAGCTCGCGCTTGAGTCGAAACAGCTCCGTGGACTTGCCGCTGCCCTTGTGTCCCGCCAACACCTGACACGTGGGCTGGTCCGCCAGGCGGATCCTTCTGTCCAGTCGTCGGACAACGTCCGCCTGTCCACGAACGTCGTCCAGATCTACGTAGAGTGCCTCCTGGTCAGGCTTGATCGGCGCTGTGCTGAAGACGCGATAGACACGTTGAGTAAGATCGCACATGGCATTGCAAGTATCGGCGAGCAAGCGCTCCTGTGTTTGAGTCAACCTGCCTGCTGTTCATCCCATCGTCAGATTCAGCCCCTTCGCGCTCATGATCGGGCCTCATTCCACTTCTTCAACGCCGGGCCCGTGTAATTCGCCAACGGGCGGATGAGGCGGTTGTCTTGGTGCTGCTCCATGATATGGGCGCACCAACCGGTGATGCGGCTCGCGACGAAGATCGGCGTGTACTGCGGAACGGGAATCCCCATCACGAAATACGTCATCCCGCAGGGGAAATCGACGTTGGGATAGATGTTCTTCTGCTCGAACATGATCTGCTGCACACGGTCGCCGATGTCGAACCATTTCTTCGAGTCCGGCCCCTGCTGCTCGGCAATCTTCAGGCCCCACGAGCGCAGGATTCCCGCCCGGTGATCGCCGTGCTTATACACGCGGTGCCCAAAGCCCATGAGCTTGCGCTTCTGGGCAAACGCTTCGGCCATGAACGAATCGACATCGCCCCGTCCCGCGGCAATATAGGCGTCGATATCCTTGAGCATGGCCATGGCTTTTTCGTTCGCGCCGCCGTGCAGCGGCCCCTTCAATGCGCCGATCGCGCCGCACACGGCCGAGTGCATGTCCGCCTCGGTCGAAGCGATAACGCGGGCTGCGAACGTGGACGCATTGAAATCGTGCTCGGCATAGAGAATCAGCGAGACATCCATCACCTTGGCGTTCAGCTCGCTGGGCTTCTCGCCCGTCATGCACCACAACAGGTTTGCTGCCAAGTCGAGATCCGGATCGGGCTCGACCGGCGTCTTGCCCTCACGACTCATCTGGCCGTAGCCGATGATCGTGGGAATCTGCGCGAGCAATCGTTTGGACTTGCGCATCTGAGCCTCGGGCGAGTTGTCCTCGCAATCGGGATCGACGTGCGAGAGCAGCGATATGCCGGTGCGCAGGATTCCCATGGGATGGGCGTCATCCGAGCCGGACTCGCTGCGCGCGATTCGGCCGATCACTTCCAAGATGCCGCGATCAACGGCGCGCATCGACACGACTTCGTCCTTGAAGCGCTTCAACTCGTCAGCCGTCGGCTTGTGACCCACGAGCAACACGTGGGCTACTTCTTCAAACGTCGCGTGCTCAGCAAGATCGGCGATCTCATACCCGCGGTAGATCAACTCGGTCTGCGAAACCTGGCATATCTGGGTGTCGCCGACGGTCTGCCCGGCCAAGCCGCGCGTGTCTGCGGGTTTCTCGGGAGGTTTGACTTCGGTAGAGCTGGTCATCATCGGGTATCCCCAAGCGGTGGCAAGGAACGGAAAAATGCGTTTCGGCGCGAAGGAACACCGCCCGCACGCCACGCCTTTAGCAAACCGGTGGCCCATGGTAACCGATTCTTAGCGGGTGTGAGTGCAGCCCCAACCCCGCGTGGCGAGCCCTCCAATCAAAGACATGGCCGCATCACAACGAACTGGATCACGACGCCGAGCATCGGATCAGTTGGCGCGCTTCAAGACGACGAGTTTCGCCCCCGGCCCATCGACCGGCACGATCCGCTCATTGCAGAACCAGACCAGCGCGTCGACACCAGCCGACTCGATTAACTGCCATCACAAATTCCTTCGATTCCCCTCAACCACACCTTCTCTCTCTCCGCGAGGACCTTCGCAGGCACATCGTACGTGGACAGCTCGATGGCAATCTTGCTTTTGTCCGCTTTGTCATGAAGCGTGAGTACGAACACCGCGTCGTTGAGATCAGGAATCGTGCCGACCAGGCGTCGCCCCGGGCTGATGAGCTTCGTCACGCCGCTGATCGAATGCGAACCGGCGAACTTCAGCGCATACGGTGAGCCGATCGCAAACGTTTCGTTGCCAAACAAGCGCGACCACGTCTCGGATGCGGGAAGATCGATGGTCGCTGCGATATTGGTGACTCGTCGCACCACGCCGGCGTGATTCGGGACGTAGTGTGACAGGATCGCCAGGAACATCGGCCAATCTTCAGCCGTGGCGTTGTATTCGCCGTCCCATTCCTTTTCCGGTCCCAAGCCTGCCTGCACGAGGCGCAGCACGGTCTTGCCGCCGGCGGATTTGAGGTGGTAATCAGTGGTGATATCGACGGACGCGATCGAATCTTCAGCGCCGAACGGCCCGCGATGCTCGGTAAACTGATAATTATATACCTGGCTCATCAGAACCTTCCCGTCGCCAGCCGCACTCGGGAGACTAGACTGCAGTGGTATGCCAGGCCAAGCCGTGTCGAATACCCCTCCCAGTACCCGCTATCTGATTGGCCTGCCGACTGCCATCGGGCTGGGGCTCGCTTCGGTTTGCCTACCTGTGGTCATCCTGGAGCTTCCTCCCCCTCCTGGTGGTGGCCTGTTCCCATTCATATTCGCGGGCGTCGAAGGAATGTCGTTGCTCACGCTGATCTTTCTTTTTGCGAGCGGCATAATGCTCGGACTGATCTTTTCCAGCCATCCGCTCCATCCACTTGTGTTCGGGTTCGCCACGATGGCGGCGTTCCCAGCCCTCGCGATTGTCGAAATGGCTCAGAACCCCTTCACGCATAACCTCTTGCCGATTGAGTTCGCCGTCTATGGCTTTGTGAGCCTTTTTGCCGTCGGGGGTGCCTATGCGGGATACGCACTGCGGCAGATGGCCCGTCGTCGGTGGAGATCATAGTGACCCATCAGCCCCACACTCCGGGCATGCCTGTCGTCAAGTCCTGTCAGCCGTCGTCCTGAAGCTTGGGCTTCTCGCCCTTGGACTTAGCCTTGCGCTGCTGTTCCTTCTTGGCTTCGGCGTCCACTTCGGCTTTGTCTGTCCCAGCAATGCCCCTCAGGGCAGCGCGTAGGACAGGAAAATGAAGAAGGCACAGAGGTGGATCACCCACACTAAGACCACCCACAGGACCTGGCGGGGCTGGGGCTGTCTGACGAATCGCCGGTTCCAGATGATGATCGCCCCGGCGACGGCTGCACTGGTCACGAAAAACCACCCGGTGAGGATTGCACCGAGGGGGACGGCTGGGGGCGGCCCTACGATCAAGAAGATCACCGCCATGACCCCCGCCATGACGCCGGTGAAGATTCCGGGGGCGACCGTGGCGAGCAGCCAGCGGACGGGGTAGGTCCGCCCCCCCACTTTCAGCACAAGCGGCTCCTCACACTCCGGACACACGGGCTTGGTGAGATTGCGCACGTTGTAGCCGCAACGCGGACACGCGGCATCTCGATCGCGCACGAAGTCAAGAAGCAGCCCATCGGCATCCATCGGTGCGGTCTGCCTTCCGGGGGCGGGGGCGATCGGCGGCTCAGGCTCGGGCGACGCACCCATGCTCAGCTCGAGGCGCTGGGAAAATCCCACGGCTCGGAAGGCGTGTAGTTGAGCAAATCGTATAACTCAGCTCGCGTTTGCATCTGATCAACTACGCCGCGCAGCGTGCCCTTGTTCTTGAGTTCGGCGAGACCGGCGACGACCTGTTTCATCGCCAGCCGCATGACGCTCAATGGATAGATCACGAACTGATAGCCCAACTCGGCGAAGCGGTTCGCCGATATATCCGGAGTCTTGCCGAACTCGGTCATATTGGCCAGGAGCAGTCCGGGCGAACCGGCGGCGACCGCAGCGAACTCGTCTTCACTTTCCAATCCTTCGGGGAAGATCATGTCAGCGCCCACTTGGCGATAGGCATTCGCTCGGTCAATTGCGTCATCCATACCGGTAACCGACCGTGCATCGGTGCGCGCGATGATGAGGAAATCGTCGCAGGGTTTTGCGGACACAGCGGCCGCGACCTTCTCGACCATGTGATCGATCGACACCAACGTCTTGCCCTCTAAGTGCCCGCAACGTTTGGGAAAAACCTGATCTTCCAGATGTAATCCAGCTGCGCCGGCCCGCTCGTAGTCCACGACGGTGCGCGCGACGGACTCGGCCTCGCCGTAACCGGTGTCGGCATCGACGATCGTGGGCAGGCCGCTCGCCTGCGTGATTTCACGAATGGTGCGACACATTTCACTGAGGGAGATCAGGCCGATGTCGGGATAGCCGGCCACGTTGGCGGTCGTGCCCCCGGAAATGTAACACGCCTCAAACCCAGCTCGTGCGACCGCGCGCCCGACCAGCGCATTGAACGCCCCGGGCGCAACAACCGTGCCGCGCTCCATGGCTTGTCGAAGGATTCGTCCGGGATGGTCGGTCATGTTTGCATGCTCAGGTCAATGAAAGGCCTCGCTAAGAAACGCAGTGTGACATAAACGCGACGATTCTTCATGTCGGCTCGGAGACATCCTCCACTGAATCGGTCGAAGGTGGCGAATCCGATTCGGGCATCGACGGCAAGAACATCTTCCCGGCGGCGATGAAGAGGACCACGGCCAACATTCGCCGCAGGGCGATGTGGCCGAGACGCCGGCTGCCGATGCCGGAGCCGACGAACCCGCCGACGGCGACGGCGGCGCCCCAGACGGCGATCGGGACCGGGTGAATCGGCAAGGGAGCGTCGCCTTGGAGTGATCCCATCATCACGCCGAGCAGCCCGGCGATGGAATTGGCGAGAATGAAAGCGGCGGTAATGCCGGCGGTTTGGCGAGCCGTGGCCCAATGGGCCAGGAGCAAGATGGGGCTGAGAAAAATACCGCCGCCCACGCCGATCAATCCCGACACGAGGCCGATCACGGAGCCGATGACCAGTGCGGCCGCGATGGGTAGGGCGCGGGTGGTCTCAATTCCACCTTTGGGTTGGTGCATGAAGAGGCGATACGCGGCCACGAGCAGAACGACGCCGAGGCCGATCTTGTAGACGGTGGGATCAAGTTCGATGAGGCCGCCGATGAATGCGCACGGAACCGAGGCAAGAACGAACGGCCAAAAGAGCGAGGGTGTAAACGCTTTGGCGCGCGCGAAACGGACCAACGCGATGGTGGCGACGAGAATGTTCAGCGACAACGCGGTGGGGCGCAGCTCGTGTGGGGCGAAGCCGGCCAAGGCCATGACGGCCAGATAGCCCGAGCCGCCGCCGTGCCCGACCATGGAGTAGAGCATGGCCACGATGAGAAACGCCACGGCCAGCCAGGTGAGGTCGTGAAGCGCGATCTGGTCGAGTGTCATGTGGAATCAGGCGTGTGAGGGCATGGAGGATTGACGAGGGAGGATAATAGGGCCGATGATCGCGTCACCCTGGGCGGGGGGGACGAGCGATGACGAGGCCGGTGTCGTGCGGG
>JACZXL010000192.1 GCA_022571635.1 Planctomycetota bacterium | reverse complement strand
AAGTCAATGGAGCTGGTGCCTGGCGATGTGATCGTCGCCTATACCGATGGCGCTTTCGAGGCTCGCGACCGAATGGGTCGCCAACTCGGGCTCGACAGTCTGCGTGACATCCTGCACGGTCAACCGTCGCCGAAGAATTGGCCGCAGTTCATCTGCTCGCATGTGGATAAGCATAAGGCCGGCCGTGCCGAGGACGACGTGCTCGTGACCGCGCTGACGTTCGTTTCCACGCGCCTCGAGACCAAAAGCGCTACGGCGGCAGTGGCACGGTCATGAGCAGCCGTCTCGATGATGATCGTCGATATCTGCAAATGGCGGCACGGCTGGCGTTGCGCGGACACGGCGGCGCGGAGCCCAATCCACTCGTGGGGTGCGTCATCGTGTCGCGCGGCGGCGAGGTCGTGGGATGGGGATATCACCGCCGATACGGTGGGCCGCACGCCGAGATCGACGCCCTCAAACGGGCCGGCAACCGCGCGCCGGATTCGACCGTCTATCTCACGCTCGAGCCGTGCAATCACACGGCCAAGACCGGCCCGTGTAGTGAAGCACTCATCGAAGCCGGCGTCCGGCGAGTCGTCTACGCACGCGATGATCCCAGCCCAGATGCGGCTGGTGGGGCGGAGCGCCTGCGCGCCGCCGGGATCGAAACGCAATTGGTTACCAACTGCCCGGGGGCGATCGCGGTCAGTGACCCCTTTGTTCACCGCGTCAAGACCGGCCTGCCCTGGGTCATCGCCAAGTGGGCCCAAACCCTCGACGGCCGTATCGCGACCCGAACCGGCAAGAGCCGGTGGATCAGCAACGATCGCAGCCGGCGCATGGTGCATCGGGAGCGCGGGCGCGTCGATGCGATTTTGACGGGCATCGGCACGGTCTTGGCGGACGACCCGTTACTCACCGCGCGGAACGTTCGGCTACGCCGCCTCGCCAAGCGCGTTGTGATCAATCCGAGTCTCGCCATCCCACTGGACGCTCGGCTTGTGACGACTCTCGATCAGGCGCCAACCATTATGGTGTGCGACGAAGCGGTGCTTCAATCACAGGCGAGTAAGGCGGCTCAACTGCGTGATCGAGGCGTGGAACTGCTGGGGGTGCCGGCTGCGAACGGTTCGTTCGACTTGTGTGAGGCGCTTGGCAAATTATCCCAGCGGTACAACGTAAGCACGGTCCTGGTTGAGTCCGGTGCGGGTCTATTAGGTGATCTCTTCGGTCAGCGACTCGTCAACGAGGCGTGGGTGTTCATCGCGCCCGTGCTGTGGGGAGATGAAAAAGCGTATCCGTGCGTCCGAGGCTTGACCGTCAGCGAACTCACCGATGGAACGCAGCTGACCCTGAAGGACGTTCGCCATCGAAGCGGTGATGTTGTGTTGCGCTACGGGGTGTTGCCGAGTAAGGGTTGAAGGCCGAAGTCGCTAGGCGTGAGTCGAAGCTGCAAGCTCACCCCGAAGAATCGAAGGACATTATCGCCATTTTCCAGCGCCCATCGGCCGGTGTCTTCTTCTCTGATAATCCGCACCGTATCGATCGCTTTGGCGTCGAAACCTATCATAGTCACTTGGGCAACTTCCAAGTCGTACGGGTAATTCCGAATCTCGATCTCCGACGCTTGCAGCGATGTCAGTTGGTTCAGCAGCTCGTTCACCGCATCTGCCGGGACGTCAACCGAATAGGCCGGCGCTCTCCATCGATCCAGGTCACGCTCCAGCCGTAGCTCGCCTTGCTCGGTGCGGATAACGAGACTCTTGACGTCGGCGGGCACCACACCGGACGCGGTCAGTGCGATCAGTGACTCCGGCGTGCCAAAAAACGCGCGCAGCACGGCTTCCGGCAGTCGAACGATGACGGGGCGTCCTTCGATCATCCCGAAGCGGTCGTCGGAACCGATCGCTAGGCGCGCACCGACAAGAAGTCGCTGAGTCGACTCCACCCGCACCAGTTCGTCATCCCGTGATTCGACGCGCGTTGTGAAGACTTCGATTGACGCGACCGGCTCCGCCAAACCGAACTTCGCCAAATCGTCCGGTTGATCAAGAATGAACCCGCCGGAGCGAGCCCGCCCCAGGGCCGAAAAGAGTTCGTCGCGGGCCGGATCGCTGAGCCGGGTCCGAGCCGGCTCCGTCATCCACCATTGCTTGCGCTCGCGCTTCAACACCGTGCGATCAGCGCCTTGCTGCACGATGATCTGGTCGGCATCGACGTCCGCGCCGGTGAAGATCGTGCGGTCGCGCCACTCCTTCGGGTCCATCTCGACGGCCCGATCGTGCAAATCGCCGCTGGCGACGTAGACATGCTCGTACCCTCTGATCCGCACGTACCACCGCCCGGCCACCGCCCGCCGGCCGAACTGCAACGTGACCGCCCCGTCCGGCCATTGAAACGTCAATTCCGCCCGCGGCGGATCGAGGGCCAGCGCTTCCGTGGAGCGCGCGCCTTGAAGCTCGCGCGGGTCGAGCTGCTCGGTCACTTCGATGTGCGCGGCTTGGACCAACAACTGGCGGATGGAAAACATATCCAGCGGGTGCGCAAACGGTTCGATTTGCTGCCAGCCTCGATCGGTGCGTTGGAACACCAACGTCGGCTCATCGCCGCGCCGCAGGGTGATAGTGGTCACCTGATCGATGGGCAACTGTTCGCGGCTCAGGACCACGGTCGGGCCGGCAGTTTTTCCGTCACCTTCCAGATCGCGCTGCGAAACAAGAACGGCCCCCACAACGCCGAGCGTCGCCAGCAGCAGCACCAGAATGGTCGGTTTCCAACTCATGTAACTCTACCGCCGACGAATGAACCACACGACTGCCCCCAGCATCAGGCACCCGCCCGGCATCACGACGACCGCAATCCACCGCCAGCGCGTGCGGACGGTAGGCGTGATTCCATCGAGTCGAGACACCTGCTGACTCACGGCGCTGGGCGCGATCATCTCATCCTGTCCCGCCAGCCAGGCGATGCTCGCCAGAAGAAGCTCGTAATTGCCGGGGTTCACGAGCATCACGCGCTCGCCGCCGGCATCGACGACCAGATCAGCCATGTAGCTCATAAGCCACCCGCCCGAGCCGATGACGATGCAGCGCTGGATGCCGCCGTCGATCGGGTGGGTTCGCTCGACCGCCACCGCGATCGGAAGCGGCTCGTCAAACGCCGACCGATCGATCGGCTGAGTGATTGACGCTGGGTTCACCGCCCAGTCGGTTTCGAGCCAACGATGCGGCGCCGGCTTGATGAGCGCGAGATCCGTATGGCGTACTCCGGTGGGAATCAGTTCGGCGGGCCTCACGGCAACCGGCAGATCGAACGACGTTTGCAACCCGTGCACCGCGGCGGCGATCGGGTGACCGTGGGCAAAATCCGTCATCTGGGCGACGCGTTGGATGACATCTGCGCCCTGCTCGTCGCGCAGCCGTTCAAACACTACGCGCGAAGTATCAACGTCGAGTCCCAGCACGGGCGTGATGCTCTGCCAAGGATCGACCTGGCCGAACTTGTGCAAGAAGCTGGGCGTGAAGTTCAACATCACCGCTTCGCCGTCGGCGACGAGCCGCTTGACCGCATCGATCAGCGCGTATTCTTCTCTCGCCGGCGCGAGACTTCGTCGTTCCAGCACCGGCGGTGGGATCACGACCCAGACCACCGCCTGTCCACGCCGAGGCGTTGGCCGGTCGCCCTGCGTCACGATCCACTCTTGGACTTGATATCGTGAAACATCCAACATGCCGACCGCCCCCGCGAGATCGACGTTCCTTTCTCGTCGCCCAAACAGCGAGTCCTCCTGGGCGTGGACGAAAACGACCATCGGCATGTGCTCGACACGCAGCGAACGAATCGCCGAGGCGATGACCAGCTCGCCGCGAAACCGTTGGTCGAACGACACCGTGGCCCCGCGGGTTGCCCCCACCTGCGGGAAGATCTGACCCGATGGAATCAACGCCGCCCCGCCCGGACCGACAACCACCGCCGCCTCACCCCGCTCGATCTGTCGGCCGATCGTTCCCAGCTCCATCGTCGGCAAGCGCTTCAATGGATCGGCGACCACCGCCAGCGCTTGAGCCTGCTGATCCAACTCGCCTTTGGCCCATCCGGTAAAGGCCCGGACCGCCGGGTTGAGTTGCGGGTCCGCTTGCCATCGATCAAACATTCGCGCGATGCCGTACAGCTCGTCCGCCCACCCCGAGAGGGCTGCCGCCAGCAGGCTGCGCGCCGTCTCGTAGTCGCGCACCGGCCGGGTGTCATCCTCGCGCATCGCCTTGTCCAGCTCCAGCCGCACCTGGTCGCCCTGTTGCTGACGCAGCGACACGATCCCGAGCAACTGGTCGAGTTCAGCCCGGATCGGATCGTCCCTCTGGACGTCTCGCGCAAGCGTGTCCAACCGCCCGGCCAATTGCTGGAGAAACAGATCAAACGACCCGATCGCCTGTTCGCCCTGCTTTAGGGCCGTCTCGTACGCCTCGATTCGATCCTTATAGATCACCCGCAGATTCGCGAGCAGCGCCTCGTAGTCATCGAGCGTAGCGGGATCGGTCGGATCGATTCGCACCGCGGTGATTCGAGGCGACGCCTGCGTGAAACGGCGAAGGACTTCGTTCACCTGGCGGCGCACCGCGCGATCGACATTCGCCTCGACCATCACGATGGCGATCGTCCACTCACCTTGAAGGTCGGCCAGGAGTATTTGCGTCTGCTCGCTCAGTGAATACGCCCGAGTCTTGGTGGAGTCGATCCGAAGGCGCAGACTCTCGCGCTGCGCGAAGAAGTTCAGCACCACCGCCAGCGCGATCACGCCCAGCATGAACGCCGTCACATTCAACCCAAGGAGGATTTGGCGGAGCAGTCCGCCTGCGGATTTCGCGGGGGTGGGATTCATCGCAGTCGGCGCACCTGAAGCGATTTGACGGCGGCGGTCAAGAACAGTGCGGTCATCGAGAGGAAATATACGACATCGGACGTGTCAAGAAGTCCGATGGAGAAGTTCCCAAGGCGAAGATCAGGATCGAGCGCGCGGACCAGCTCGGCCCAGTTCTCGTCCAACCTCGCCGGCAGCAGCTTGGTGCTGAAAACCAGGGCGACCCAGAAGAACACGGATACGAGAAACGCCACGACCTGACTTGACGTGAGGGTCGAGGCGAGGATTCCGGCCGCCAGATACGCCGCGCCCGCCAGGATCACCCCGAGGTATCCACACAACAATTCGCCATAATCCGGCCTTCCATACAGTTCCAGAGCAACCACGTACATCCCCGTGGGGAGCAGCATCAGAATCAGGAACGCGGCCGACCCGAGGAACTTCCCCATGATGACCTCCGCCTCGGTGACCGGAGCCGTCATCAGCGCCTCGAATGTTCCTGATCGAAATTCCTCGCTGATCGTTCGCATAGCTACGGCGGGGCAGATGAATAACAAAACCCAGGTGATCACGTCGAACGTCGGTCGCAACGAAGCCGTTTGACCTTGCTCGAAGCCGGCGAACGCAAAAAGGAAGCCGGTGATCAACAGAAACAGGGCCGTGATCACGTATCCCGCCGGTGAGAGAAGGTAGGCGGGCAGCTCTCGAGCAGCGATGGTGCCGATGCGCATCACGATCCATTTCCCCCGGGGGTTTGGATCGCAGAATTGCCTGCGTCACCGATCATGCGCATGAACAACTGCTCCAGCGACGGGGTGTCCCGGTGAAGCTCCCGCACGATGCCGCCGACGCTCGCAATCGTGCGCGAAATCGTCTCACGAAGGTCCGATGAATCCGCACGGGCCACCACGGTCAGGCGATGCCAACCGTCGTCGAGCATCTTGGACTGAACCGTGGCCACGGCGGCAGTCCCCGTCAGGGCCTTATGGGCCGAACCGGTGTTCGTCTCGACGATGTATCTCGCTTCGCCCGCGGCTTTAGCGCGAAGCTCGTCGATAGCGCCGGCGGCGCGAATTCGCCCCCCCGCCAGCATGATGATCCGACTGCACGTCAGCTCCACCTCCGGCAGAATGTGGGTCGATAACAAGATCGTGTGCTCACCCGCCAACTCACCGATCAACCCCCGCACCTCTTGAATCTGCGTCGGATCGAGCCCGGCCGTCGGCTCATCGAGGATCAACACCGGCGGGGAATGGAGCAATGCCGCGGCGAGCCCGACCCGCTGGCGGTAGCCCTTGGACAGCTGATGGATCGGCCGGCGACGCACGTCCTGAAGCCAGCACCGCTTCAGTACAAAGGCGATGGCCCGGCGACGCTCGGTCCGGCTGAGCCCGAACAGCCCGGCGCGGAACTTCAGATATTCCCCCACCCGCATCTCGGGGTAGCTCGGGGCCGACTCCGGCAGGTACCCGATCTGCCGACGCACCTCTAACGAGTGCTTAGCCACGTCCAGCCCCCCCACCTGGACACGACCGGCGGTGGGATGCAGATACCCGCAGATCATCCGGATGGTCGTGGTCTTCCCAGCCCCGTTGGGTCCGAGGAAACCGACCACTTGACCTTTGGGGATATCAAAATCGACCGAATCTACCGCCGTCGTTTGGCCGAACTTCTTTGTGAGGCGGCGGGCAGCAATCATGCGCAAGCGGCAAGGCAACGAGGATTTCGATCGATCAGCGTCCCTACACGAGGGGCGAGGCGTTCTGAGCCGGCGGGTCCACACCCGGGGGCCCCGGGGGCGGAGCCAAGCGATTCTCGACCCGTATCACCGCTTGTCAAGCCGCCGACGAGCCACTCTACATGCAATCGCTGGAATGGCTCGGCAATTCGTCGTAGACTACTCGTTTCGGCCGGGGGGAGGTCTTCTGACGATCGTACTATGACTGTTTCCCGTCCACGGCTGGTTCTGGTGCCGGGTGAGGCGCCACTTGATCCACACCTGATGGAATCGCTGCGGTCGATCTTCGAGATCGTCGAAGCCAAGGATCAGGCCGCCGCCCAACAGCTCGTGCGGGACGAGGCCGGCGCCATGCTGCTGTGCTCGGCGGACGCGCTGTCGGCTCTTGTGGAACGATCCGCCGAGGACGCCTCGACTGCCGCCGTGCACGAGATCGGCGATGGGATGGGGATCGTCGATGCCGATGGCAACCTCAAGTGGACCAACGCCAAGCTCCGCCAATTCAGCCAGCAAGTCCGCCGACAGTTCGTCGACATGTGTCGTGAATCCGTATCACTGTTCAATGAGGCTGGGGCCGACGCTTCCACCGGCGACCAACACCAGAACCATAGATTCTCCTTCGAGGCTGACTCGCGACATTACGAGTTGGTGACGTCGCGGGCATCGTCGGGAACGTCCGATCCCGATCAAGTCGATGCGGTGATCGGCGTGCTCTGGGATGTCACCCGCACTCGTCACCTGCTCGACAAGCTCGACGCCATCGACGCTGCGGGCTCGGCGCTGATGAAGCTCGAAGCAAGCGAGATCACCAAACTCAACGCCGCCGAACGACTCGATATGCTCGAGCAGAAGATCGCCCGCTACGTCCATGACCTGCTGGGGTTCGACAACTTCGAGCTTCGCTTAGTGGATCGAGAGACCGGCCGGCTCGAGTTGGTCATGGCCGTGGG
>JACZXL010000191.1 GCA_022571635.1 Planctomycetota bacterium | reverse complement strand
CGGCGGATCACCTCGAACGCAGTTCACGGGTACGCCGCGCTCCCATTGCCCGGTCGGGGCGTTGCCGGCGACCGTCCACCCAAGATCGGCCTCAAAATCGTCGGCGAACGATATCTCGAAACCAAGGGCACTCAGCGCGTTGTAGTGCGCATCCGGCGCCAGCGACGGGTTCGTGATCTCCTCGCCTCGCGTGGTTTGGGCGCTGAAAAAGAAGTTCACCGGCGTCGTGCACGGTATAGCTGGGAACAGGGCGTCATAGATGTTGGGAACGACCTCGAACATGTCGATTTCGATGAATCCGTCGCCGAGGTCATAGTGGAGCTTCCCGGTGCCGGGTTGGGGCTCGCCGCCGTTCTGGCCGAACACCTCGACCCGGATCGTGTCGCCCGCAGGGTTCAAGAGTTCGGGGAGCCCATCGGGGAAGTTGAAGCTCAGCGGCGGTAACGACGCGCAAACGCCTTGCGGGTCGGCCAGGGCCGCTTGCCATCCGGCGTGATTGGACCCGGTTCCGGAGTTCTGGCCCCCACCGGCATCACAGCCGCCGTGCGTATGGATACCAATGGCCAGACCGTTCTCGTCGTTGATGACGGGAGACCCCGAATTCCCACCCGTTGTATCCGTCCGGTATTGCACCGTCGAGCCGAAGAACGTGACATACGGCCCGGCATGGGTCTGTTGGATCTGATTCCACTCCGGCGGTGAGTTATCGACGCCGTACCCGGTGATTCGGATGTCCTGCCCCTGAACCGGCGGCGGCGAGTCGGCGAGCGTGAAGAACGCGCCCTGCGCTTCGCCCGGCGTCAAACCCGTCTCAGTATTCGGGAAGCATCCAAAGTACCCCCAGTCGTTGCCCACACCCCCGTTGACCGATTGCTTCGACGACACGTCCACGGTGTATTGGTCCTCCGGACCGGGATGCTGGATGCCTCCCCCACCATCGGAGAAAGGAACGTTGAACTCGATGACCTGCAGGCTCGTGGTCGAGCAGTGGCCGGCCGTGAGCAGGCAATTGTTCGCGTCGTCGAAGATCCAGGCGGTGCAACCGATGGGCAAGGCGCGACCCGCACGGGGATCGACTGAGGGCAGACGGTCGTCGGTCGGCCCACAGATCGAGGACAGCGGGTCTCCGCCGGGGATCCCGGCCATAACTACCGTAATGCGCACTCGGCTTGCCCGGGCATCGGGGTCAGCGATCAACTCTAACCGAACCGCATCGCCGTTGAAGTAGGCCGACGTATAGCTCCATTGCTTGAGCGTCCGCGTCGTGTGATGTTGCGTCGCTCCGTCCGCCAAGGACGTGATGCGCAGCACGGTGGAATGGCCGCCCGCCGGAGTGCGAGCCAATGTCGCCTCATCAAACGTCAGCCGTAACCACGTCGCATCCGGGACCTGAATTGTCGTCGAATAGACAACGCCGCGCGCGATCGCCCTGTTGAGAACCATTCCGGAATCGATGTCGACCTTGACCGCTCGACGCGGCAATGGCGCGATTTGTCCGAAAGCCATCGTCCCACCCAACACCTCCGCGGCCAGAAGAACCAAACCAACGACGAGGAGCCTGCACATCATCCGTCTCCTATTGTCTGTGGATGCAAGTAGCGTGCCGACAAGCAGTGTCCACGAACCGGGGCGTGGAATCAACCCCACACCCCAGGGATCGATCAAGAATTACGGGCTCGGACGGGATTGACTCCAGGCTGGCTGTGTCATACCGCTGTTTACAACGACTGCCAAAGCGTACGGTTCCTTGCAAGAAATCACTATTTCCCAGCGAACCGAGCGCGCTGGTGCCCGCGGCGCGTTGACGTGAGTCAACTCACACTTCTTGATCCGACGGGGGATCGAGTCCGATCTATAGCCATTGTCAGCGGGCCTATGATCCGTTCATGCCCCCACGCCTCCGATCCAGCCGGCGCCGATACGAGCAGTACCGGCATGATCTCAAGACGGATCAGTCCACCGATCCGCTCACTGGAGGCGCTACGACCCGGAGCAGGCAGCGAACCGCGTTGAGCGGGCAGCGGTCCTCTGTGCAACTGCTCAAACAGTTCTTCGGCCTACTGAAAGGCCACCGCACGCGGATCGCCGCGGCCCTGGGCGCGCTGACGATCGCCACGCTGCTGAACCTCGCACCACCAGCGGCGACGAAGATCGTCGTGGACTACGTCCTGGCCGCGCAGCCGCTCCCCCCGATTCTTTATGACACGCTGCGCATGCCGACGGATCGCTCCAAGTTGCTGGCAACCGTCGCGATCGCGATCATTGTGATCGCGCTGCTGGCGATCAGTATTGGCACTTGGAGTCGATGGCAAACGACCAAGACCACCAAGCGGGTACAAGCCGGGATCCGCCGACGTGTCTTTGCGCATGCGGTGCGACTGCCCCTGCACCGCGTGTATCAGCTGAAAACGGGCGGCGTGGTCAGTCTGCTGCGCGAAGATGCCGGCGCCGTGGCTGACCTGATCTTCAGCATGCTCTACAACCCATGGCGGGCGCTGATCCAACTCACGGGCAGCCTCATCATCCTCGCCCTCGTTGATTGGCGGCTGCTGCTGGGATCGATCATCCTGCTCCCCACTGTCTATCTCACGCATCGAACCTGGATCGGCCGGATTCGCCCGCTGTACCGTGACGCCCGCGCCTCTCGACAACACATCGACACCCACGCCACGGAAGCGTTCGGCGGCATGCGCGTGGTGCGCGCCTTCGGTCGACAACGCAGCGAAACGGCGCGCTTCACCCGCAACAACCACTTCATGGCCCGACAGGAGCTGTACACCTGGCAATGGGCCCGAAGTGTCGAGATCACCTGGGCGATCCTGATTCCCGCGGCGTCGGCGGCGCTGTTGTGGTACGGCGGCAATCGGGTGCTCGCCGGCGCGATCTCCATCGGCGATCTGGTGATGTTCCTCGCCTATCTCATCATGCTGCTGGGACCGGTGGCCACGCTCGCCAGCAGCGCCACCCAGTTCCAGAACGGATTGGCCGGTCTCGACCGCGTACTCGACCTGCTCGCCGAGCCCACCGAGATGCCCGCTCGGCCCGGGGCCATTGCCCTCCGCCAGTCGCAGGTCGCCGGCCGCATCACGCTCCGCAATGTCAACTTCACCTATCCAGGCTCATCGCAACGTGTGCTTGAGGACATCAACCTCGACGTGATGCCCGGCGAGATGGTCGCCCTCATCGGCCGAAGCGGCGCCGGCAAGACGACGCTGTGTAATCTCGTCGCCCGGTTCTACGACCCGACTGACGGGGTGATCGAACTTGATGGAATTGACCTGCGCGACCTCGACGTTGATCCCTACCGCCGGCTATTGGGGATCGTCGAGCAGGACATCTTCCTGTTCGACGGGACGGTGGCGCAGAACATCGGTTACGCTCGCCGCGGCGCGACGAGTGATGAGATTGTGCACGTCGCGCAACTCGCCCACGCCCACGAGTTCATCGAGCAGCTCGACGACGGGTACGAGACGATCGTCGGCGAGCGCGGCGTGCGACTCAGCGGCGGCCAGCGCCAACGCCTCGCCATCGCCCGAGCGATGTTGGCCAACCCGCGCATATTGATTCTGGATGAAGCCACGAGCAATCTCGATACCGAGAGCGAGCGATACATACAGGCGAGTCTGAGCACACTGATGTCAGGCCGAACGACGTTCGTCATCGCCCACCGCCTCTCGACGATCACCCACGCTGATCGAATCGTCCTGCTCGCAGACGGAAGGATTGTCGATCAGGGCACGCACGAACAGTTGCTTGAACACAGCGACCGCTATCGGCAAATGGTGTTCCTCCAACTGCATACCGATGAATCGACCCTTCCACGCCCCGGCACCCCGGCCGTCCCCGCCGCCGGACCTGCCTAACGGGCGAGCCGCCGGCGTCTCGGACCTGCTGGCGCTGCTCGCAGCCTGGGACACCGCCCCCTGCGGCCCGCCCGATTTTGACAACAACGGCAACGTCGGCGTGCCCGACCTCCTCGCCCTCCTCGCCAACTGGGGGGTGTGCCCGTAGGGAAGTAAGTCATCCGTAGCGAACCGCCGCGTCCCGGTGAGCGGGCTTAGCTGTCAATCTGGGACCCCCGCCCATGCGGCCCGACATGGCCTCCAGGCCGCCGTCTTGGGACAGGACTCGGCCTGTCACCGTCGATCCCGGTCAAGAGCGTCGATTTATTCCTTGACAGTCGGGAGAAGGCGCGTTATGTACGCTCTCTGGAAAAGAGTCTGAAAGGAGGTCGACGGAAAGAAAACACTCATAGTGGATAAGCGTCGTAGAGACAAAAGTCGCTGACTTGGTAAGAGAACGATCATCTTTCGAAAGGAGAAAGAAAATGCCTAGAGCGAAGATAAGTCTGACTCTCGTAGGCCTGGTGGCACTGGCCGCGCTGATGGCCTTTAGTTTCTCACCCGCCCCTGTACTGACCGTCGATGTGATTCCGGACCTTTCGACGTTCAGTTTTGTGGACGTGGGTGGCGATGGAGACGCAACGCCTGGAGATCCCTTCATCATTGAAGGAGACGTGCGTGAGACAGGCACGGAGACGGTGATTGGACGCTACCTGTGCCGAGGGTTCTTTATCGTACCCCAAGCAGACGGAGACGTCACCACCGTGCACCAGTCCTTTGAGATCGCCGGCGAGGGAACCATTCACGTCGAAGGAAATGAATCCGATGTGTTGACGGTCCGAGCGATCGTTGGGGCGAGTGGAGGTTTCAGGGTCAGGAAGGATGCGATCCTCATTGCGGACCCGATGCCAGACCTCGGCCCCCTCGCATTCCGAGCCACCTTTGTAGGAGTGAACTAGAAAAGGGGGAGCGCGGCCGTTTTTTGACGGGAGGCTCACCCACGCCGCCGGGCACGCGGATCGGCGCTGGGTGCCTAGGCGCATCGACCGGCCAACTCCTCGCCAACTGGGGGCCGTGTCCGTAAACAGGTAACCGACCCTCCCAGAGTAGTCACAACCATCACACCCCCGGCCTTCACCGGCCGGGGTTTTTTTCTTCGCTCGACGGCACCGGCAGTGTGAGTACCAGCGACCTCCTCGCCCTCCACGCCCCGGTGCCCCCGCCGTCCCCGCCGCCGGGCCGGCCTAAGAGGCGACCCGCTGGCTTTGCCGGGCGAAAACAACAGACACCAGCGCGAACCCTATCGGCCGGGTGAATTCGGTAGTACAATCTCACTCGTACAGCATTTCCAGTAGGCAAGGAGGAGGGTGATGGCAAGAACTCACTCTCAGATGTGGCCGACCCACGGCTCGTTGATGTCGTTGTGCGTATCCCTTGTTGTGATCGGCGCGGCGACATCCTCAGCCATCGGACAATGCGGGAACATTGCGGCAGGCTCTGACAGCCAGATTGGAATCGGCGGCGGCATCCTACAGGAATGCGGAGACGACCAGTGGACCGGGCTCGCCTTCCCGATCAATACGCCCGGTGGACTGGTGGATACGGTCACCTTCCAGCTGAATACCAACAGAGCCGGCGGTGACGTGTACATCACCGGCGATGCCGGTGGCTGCCAACCGGACGTCACCAACATACTTGCTCAGATGTGCTGCTCATTAGAAGGCCTGCCGGAAGTCGAGACCGTCTCGCTGCACTTCCCTGCGGTCAACACCGACTCCAAGTCACCGACCTGGGTTCTCTTCGTGGCGCGTACCGGTAGGGCCGGTCAGGATGCAGACGGTAACTTCAACGGATCCCCCTTCCCGGCCTACCAGATGGCCCGCGCCTGTATCCCTGACGGCAACGGTGTCTGCACGGCGGATACGGGGCCGGGACGCGCCTTTGCCAATTTCGTCGGCACGGGCAACCCCGGCGATTGGACCGATTTGGATACGTTCGGCGGCGACCCGAGCTTGGGCACGTTCTACGCTGTGGGTCTATCGATGACGGGGGCGGATCCTGATGAGTTTGACTGCTCGCAATTCGTTGGCGCCTGCTGCCTCTTCGACGGCGCATGCCTCGAGGATTCGCACCCCTTCCAATGCTTCGTGAGCGAAGGCAGCTCGTACGCCGGCGGCGGCGTCTCCTGCGCGGATGCCGACTGCCAAGCGTGTAAGTTTGCCGACAAGGGAGGCGCCTGCGGCAACCCCGAGTCAGGCCCTTGTAGCATTGCCAACGGCTCACCCGGCTGCGACGACAGCCTCTGCTGCTGTCTGGTCTGCGAAGAGGAGCCGCTGTGTTGCACCTCGGAATGGGATGCCGCCTGTGCAGCGATCGCCGTAGCGCTCAACTGTGTGCCTCCACCCGGCCAACCGAGCAATCTTGCCACCGGCCCGGACGAGACGGTCGACGGCTACCTGCGCATCGGCACGGATGACTTCGGCTCCTGGGCCCTCCCCGGCTTCGGCGGCGCCCTCGGGGCATATTTCAATCCGGTCGGCGACGAACCTTTGGCCACACCGGACTTCGCGCAGCACTTCTCTGTCTACCGCCAGGCTGACGGTGAGGGTGAATCGCTCACGACCAACTTCGAACTTGATGATCTTTGCACCAACAACAACTCGATGACACGTGCCATCACGACGCTGTCCGTGAGCACCGACACCAACAACGACACCGTCAATGACACCAAGGTCAGCACGTGGGAACTCATCTCCCAGTCGGGCATGGACACGTCCTGGGTGCTCACCCAGCACGTCTTTAACGCTACGCCCAAGGGCGGCCCGCTGGTGGCGATCGTCACGTTCGAGTTCGAGATCACCAACAACACCGGTACTCCGGTGGACTTCATCCTGAATCGCCACCTGGATATCGACTCGTTGTTTGGTCCTGGCGGCTTCGGCAACGACAACGTCGGCACCGGGACCAACGGGGCCCCCGGGCTCGACCGCTTCGTCTATCAGGGCGAGCTGGGCCACCCTGAGTGGACCATCACGCTCAGCTCACCTACGGGCGCTGTCTACTACGGCACGAAGCAAACCCTTAATCCCCAGGGTGACGGTTGCGTGGACGATGTCTGTGTGGGTGGCGATAATGACGGCGAGGCGTGCGTGGACGATGACTTTTGCTTGGGTGGCTGCACGGAGTTTAGCGCCGGCACTACTGGCATACACTGCCTGAACCTTGGTACGCCGGACTGCTGGAAGAACTTTATCCCCAGCGTCGGTTACAACACGGATGGAGACAGTGGCGGAAATCCTGGTGGCGATGCCTCCATCGGCCTGGAGGTCCCGGTCTCGATCCCGGCCAACGACTTCGTTATCGTCAACGTCATGCTGACATACGGTGCGGATACTCCCGGCGGCGAGTAAGCGACCCGCGCCGAGTTGTCACAACCACTACACCCCCGGCCTTCACCGGCCGGGGGTTTTCTCTGCGCTCTGACATCGCCGGATCGCCGGACCGAACTGGCCGGCTTCTCTCAATCGTCTACGTCAACGCCCAAAGACGATGTGCCGCCCGTATTCGCCCGGCTCGAACAGATGCACGCAACTCGGATCGACCTGGACCGCAACATCCATCCCCGGCGCCAGATCGTGCTGGTTCGAGAGACGGACGATGAGATCGGCGGCGGCGTCCGTTCGGCCATCCAC
>JACZXL010000015.1 GCA_022571635.1 Planctomycetota bacterium | reverse complement strand
CGAAATTCCCTTGTGAAGCGTTGAACAGATTCCCCGTGCAAATTTCAGGGGGCCAGAGGCAAAGGGTAAGCCTAATGAGAGCATTGATGCTCAATCCAGACATTCTTCTTATGGATGAACCACTTGCAGCGCTTGACCCTTTAATACGCTATGATCTTCAAAATGATTTAAAACAAATATTTAGCACATTAAATAAAACAGTGATTTTAGTTACTCACGATATAAATGAGGCTGATTTCTTTGGAGACAAGATCGTACTTATTAAAGATGGCTCAGTTGTGCAAGAAGGGACTTTGAAACAGTTCGTAGAATATCCTTCAAACAGTTTTGTGACTAAGTTTATAAGCGCACAAAGGAAACATTTTTAGAATAGAAATATTTTAATCTTATGAAATTATAATTTTATTTTTTCTAAATGAGTTATTATTGGCTACTGACCTCATTCTATTGTCATGAAATCCAAAACTCCAGTCATGAGTTGCGCTTGCCTCTTCTTGCCCCAAGAGCTAAGAAAGAATTTGCCAGCTAAAATTATTATGGTGTTGTTTAAAATAAGATTAATAGCAAATAAAGTCCTGAAGAAAACCTTGTTTTATTCTTGAATTTTTGTAACATGTTGTATAAATGAGAGTATTTTAGAATATCGAAAACAAATTCACATTTTTACAACTAAAAATATTTTTTATATGAGATTTAAAATCGGCAGAAACTGCGTTGTCGATCCTGCAGCAATGGCGAATCAATCAAGTCATCGGCGCGAGCTGAGTGGCGGTCTGTGTCGCTGACGATAAACGGGCTAAGCGAGCGACGTCAGGATCCGGACCTCTTTGGACAGCGTTCGATGCACCGGGCAGCGGTCGGCGATCTCGAGCAGCCGCTGGCGAGCGTTGTCGTCGAGGTCTCCCTCCAGAACGATTCGGCGGGTGAACTCATCGATCCGGCCTTCTTGGGTCGCGCATTCGGCACAGTCACGAGCGTGAATCTTGCTGTGTCGAACCTGCACGATGGCGCGGGTCAGCGGGAGTTCCTTGCGGCGCGCGTATAGCTGCAGCGTCATACTCGTACAACTCGCGAGCGCGGCGCTCAATAGATCGTAGGGGGAAGGTCCGGCATCGGTGCCTCCGACGTTGACGGGTTCGTCTGCCAGCAACGCATGTCCAGCGGCATCGAGTGTCGTGAGGAACCCTTCCTCCCCGGTCGTGGCAGTGATGGCGCGGTCGTCATCGCTGCGGGCTGTGGACTCTTGAGTCATGAGACGGTCCTCTGATCCTTTACACTGAAGATTAAACGATGAGGCTGGGAAATACGCACCGTGAGTTACCGACCCGATGACACGATCGCCGCGGTCGCGACGCCACCCGGTAAAGGCGCGGTGGCGATTATCCGTTTATCCGGATCGCGGGCGCGGGCGATCGGCGAACAGCTGACCGGGCTGGCGCCCGAGCCACGGCGAGCGCATCTGTGTGAGTTCCGGGACGAGGCCGGGGACCCGGTGGACCGTGGCCTGTTGTTGTATTTTCCGGGGCCACGTTCATTCACGGGCGAGGATGTCGTCGAGCTTCATGGTCATGGCGGCATGGTGGTCAGCGAGATGCTGCTGGCCAGCACGTTGCGCTTGGGTGCTCGGGCGGCGGAGCCCGGGGAGTTTACGCTGCGGGCTTTCCTCAACGACAAGCTGGATCTCACTCAGGCAGAGGGGATCGCCGACCTCGTGAACAGCGGCTCGCGCGAAGCGGCGCGTGCGGCGTACCGGTCCCTCGAGGGGCGCTTCTCCGAGCAGGTACACAGCCTGCAAGCGAGATTGACGGCACTGCGCGTGCAGTTGGAGGCCTGGTTGGACTTCCCCGACGAAGAACTCGAACTCGACGACACGACGGACTTTGCGCACGACTTCGACGCAGCCATCGCGACACTTGAGACTTTGTTGAGCCAGGCTCGAGAAGGCGCGGTGCTGAGCAATGGGTTGACCGTGGTCATCGCCGGACCGCCGAATGCAGGCAAGTCGAGCCTGATGAATCGGCTCTCCGGGTACGATGCCGCCATCGTGACGGACTTGCCGGGCACGACACGGGATGCGTTGCGGGAGCATCTCTCGCTAGATGGTCTGCCGGTCACGGTCATCGACACGGCGGGCTTGCGCGAGTCGGCGGATCCGGTAGAGTTGGAGGGTATACGCCGGGCGCATCAGGCGTTGGAGGGAGCCGACCGGCTGGTCTGGGTTACGGATATTCGGACCGACCGGGCGAGCCAGTTCACGGAGATGCGCCGGGTCGCTGGGGAGAGCGCCGCCGTCACGGTCGTGCAGAACAAGATCGACCTGACTGCCGACGAACCCGCGTGCGTCGAAGACGACGGTGTCACGGTCATACGCTTGTCGGCGCTGACCGGGCAGGGCATCGAGCTGTTGACAGAGCACCTCAAGGCGGTCGCCGGTTACCGGCGCACGGGTGCGATCCCGGACCAGAGCATGGTGAACGCGATCGACACCCTCGCGTGCGCCCAGCGCGACCTCGGCCGACTCGATGATGCACTGGCCCTCTTCGAGGAGATCGAGTCCGCCTACCGCGACCCGGAGTCGGTCCTCGGGCGACCGAACCCGGAGATCGTCCTGCACCACGCCCAGTGCCTTTCGAAGCTGCGCCGGTACGAGGACGCCGAAACGATGCTCCTCGCGATCGAGGACCGAACGGCCGACGTGATCAAGGTCCTTGTCGAGCTGTACGAGGCGTGGGACAAGCCGGACGAGGCCGCCGAGTGGCGCGCGAAGCTCCCCGAACCCGCCGACGACGCAGCCCCTGATTCCTGACCCCCAACTCCTTCTTGTCCCTCTGCGGTGAGTCCTCTCCTGCGCGCGCAAATGTCCGGCGCGCGCAGCAATGTTGCGCGCGCCTGGCAAGTCAATCACTCCGACAAGGCGTCGAGGCTTGGCGCCTCAACTGGGCCGGGCTCCGGCCGAGGCCGACCGTGCCAGAGGTAGAACACGACCGCCTTGAAATCGTCGATGATCACGAGGATGCACGGCAAGACGACAAGGATCAGGACGGTTGCGCTCATCAAGCCGGCCGAGATGCTGACCGCCATCGGAATGAGGAAGTGAGCCTGGAACGAGGTTTCGAGCATGAGCGGGGTCAGGCCGAGGATCGTGGTGATCGTGGTGAGAAAGATCGGTCGGAGTCGGTGTCGGCCGGCGTCGATGAGGGCTTCGCGCATGTTGAGGCCTTCTTTTCGCCTGGTGTTGTAGAAGACGACGAGGATGAGCGAGTCGTTGACGACCACGCCGCTGAGGGCCACGAATCCGATGAGGCTGAGGAACGTCATCTGGTATCCGAGCAAGAGGTGTCCCCAGATGACGCCAATGATGCTGAAGGGGACGGCGAGCATGACGGCGATCGGTTGGAGGTAACTGCCGAACAGCCAGGCGAGGATGATGTAGATCAACACAGTCGCAGCGGCAAAGCCGATGGGAAGCGTAGAGAAGGCTTTGGCCATTTGGCGCTGTGTGCCGCCCAGCTCGATGCCGAGCCCGGGGAACTTGACCTGGAGGCGATCGAACGCGGGTTGAAGCGCGGCGAGGATCGGTTCAGCGCGAACGTCCGGTGCGGTATCGGCGATGATGGTGACCGCGCGGTTTCGATTGACACGATGGATGACCGAGTGGCTGGTCGCCTCGACGACGTCCGCAACCTCGGCGAGGGGAACGCGCCCGCCGGTGGGCGTGATGATGTACATGTTCTCGATCGCATACAGGCTGCGCCGCGATTGCTCGGCGAGCCGTACGCGGACCTTGATATCCTCGCGCTGGGCGGAGTAGACGTGAGGCTCGAGCCCGTACAGCGCGCCGCGAACCTGGGCGGCGAGATCCGCGACGGTCAGGCCGAGCGGGGCGGCCCCCGGCTTGAGGTTGACCTGCACCTCGCGCTGCCCGCGGGCGTTGTCATCGGCGATGTCGTAGACGCCCTTATAGTGTCCGAGCAGGCTCCTGACGGCGGCGACGGCCTCTTCGAGGTCCGCCTCGTCCGGACCGGTGACGATGATCGTGATGTCCGGTCCGGAGAAGCCGCCTTGAATCTCAAGGAACCGCAGTCGTTCGAGATCGTTGATAACCCCGATGCCGTTGCGAATAGAGGCGATGACCTCGGACGATTCTCGCTCGCGTTGGTCATCGTCAATCGCGGTCAGTTCCACCCAGAGCTGCGCGAGGTGGCCGCCAGCGCCGCCGGCCCGGCCCGTATCCAGGTCAGCGTTGGCGCCGATCAACGTCGAGACGGACTTTACCTCCGGCTCGGCCCTGGCGGCAGCTTCGATGCGCTGCACGACCTGGTCGGTGCGCTCGATTGGCGTTCCCACCGGCATCCGCAGATCGATGACGATGGTTTCGGAGTCGGATTCGCCGAGGAACGTGAACTCCGTGCGGCCGCCGTAGACCATACCTATGGAGACCGTCAGGGCGGCAAGGGCGGCGGCGACGGTCGCGTAGCGATACCGAAGGAGAAACTCTAGTAGCCGGGCGTAGGCGGGAACGATCCGGTCCATGATCAGGTGATCGCGGGCGACCTCGAAGCGTCGTATCCGCTGTGCGAATCGGCCGGGACGAGTCCGATCACGGTGCAACAGACTATGACCCATGTGGCTGGGCAGGATCAACACCGCTTCCACGAGGCTGAACGCCAGGGCGCAACTGACCACGACGGGAAGAGCGCCGATGAGCTCGCCGAGCTGACCTTGAATGAACCGCAGCGGGAGGAACGCCACGATACTGGTGAGGATGGTGGCGACGACCGGCCAGAAGACCTGCTCGGCCCCCTTGATCGCGGCGACCAAGGCCGGTTCATTGCGGTCATACCGGGCCTGGATGTTCTCCGCGACGACGATCGCATCGTCCACCAGCAAACCGAGTACGACGATCATCCCGAACATCGTGAGGAGATTGAGCGTGATGCCCACGATCTGCATGACGATCAGCGCGCCGCAGAGCGCAATGACCAGCCCGAGCCCGACCCACATCGCGACGCGCCAGTTGAGAAAGAGCAGCAGGGTTGCGAACACCAGCAGCGCACCCCACCGGGCGTTGCGGACCAACAGGTCGAGCCGGCCCTCGATAAAGCGGGCGAGATCCGAATGGGTCTGCACGTCACAGCCGGCGGGTATCAGATTCGGCGATCTGAGACCCAGTTCGTAGGCGATTCGCCGTTTGGTCTTGAACCGCTCGGGGGCAGGATTGGAGGACGAAGAGTCCGCGGTGAACGAATTGAGAACGCCCAGAAACCGGTCGTTGAGTTGGGTGTCAAAGGTAGAATCAGATTCGCCGGCCGCGAACCGGAGTCCCGCCACATACGCGCGGGCCATCTGCGCGATCTTCACGGCATCCTGGTCGCCGGTCTTGTATACGGTGAGAGTGACGGAGGAACGGCCGTTGAACCGCGTGATCAGTTGTTCGTCAACGTAATACTCGCGGACATCGGCGATGTCGCCGACGCGCAGGGCCTGGCCTTGCGGGCTGGCCTTGACGACGATCTGCCGAATCTCTTGTGCCTGCTCGGGTACACCTATGGTGCGGACGCTTATGTCGCCGACACCGGTGCGCACTGAGCCGCCGGGGACATCCACCATCCACAAGCGGATTTGATCGGCAACCTGGGGCAGGCTGAGCCGGTGCTCCAACAGCGCACCGGGCGAGACATCGATACGGATCTCGTAATCGCGCACGCCGGACATCACGATCTGGCCCATTCCCGGAAGGCTGTTCAGATCGTCGCGAATGTGGCGAATCGCGCGCTTCAGGGCCTCCTCCTCGGCGTCGCCAAAGAGCGTGATCATGATGGTCGGCATTTGGGGCTTGAACTCGCGGACGTCGATCTGCTCGGCCTCATCGGGTAGATCGCGCAAGGTGTCGATGGCGCGCTCGACCTCGTCGATTGCTTTGTCCACGTCATCGATATCAGAGCGGAACTCGACGGTGATGCCGCCGCCGCCCTCTGCGAGCGTGGTGGTGAGGCGCTCGACCTCGTCGAGATCGGCCAAGGCGTCCTCGACCTTCCGGGCCATGCCCTCCTCGACTTCCGCAGGGCTTGCGCCGGGATAGGGCAACGCGACTACGGCGGAGTCGGGCGTTGTGTCGGGGAAGAATTCGCGCGTGAGCGTGATCGCGGACGCCACGCCGCCGATCAGGATGGCCGCCATCAGCAGATTCACGGGCACCGGATGGGTCATTCCGAAGCGCGGGATGCTCACGGCACACCCTCAGCCCAGGGCAGCTGGGCGGTCGCCCCCACGCGGGGCCCGCCCAGCGACACCGGCTCGACCTCCATACCGTCGGGCAGCGACCGGGCCGCGTTCACCACGACCAACGTGCCGTCGGGCAACGGCTCGGCGAGCACCGCCCATTGTTCGGCTACGACACCGAGCTGAGGGAACTCGCCCTGCACGTGGAAATCGACACGGACCTCGATACTTCGCACGACGTTATCTTCGATCGTCAACAGGCGATCACCGACCAGGGCTCGGCGCGGCACGATATAGCGGCGCTCCACGCGACCGGCAATGACGGTCCCCTGCACGAACTTCCCCGGCGGCAGCAGTGCCGGATCGTGCGGATCCTGCTCGACCTCGACGTAGACGGTCATGGTGCGAGTGGAGCTGTCGTCTTCGGGCGCGATGCGGCGCACCTCGCCCCGCCATTGCTGACTTGATGCGCTTCGAGCACTAATCAGGACCTGATCGCCAATCGCCAGATTGGGCCTGGCGCTAGAGGGCAGTTGCAGCGGCACTTCAATTCGGCGCAGACTCACAACGCGCGCGACGCGCCGGCCCGGCGAAACGCGCTCTCCCTGCTCGACGTCAACGTCCTGGATAAAGCCGTCAAGCGGGCTGCGAATAGTACATCGCTGCACGTTCAGGTCCGCCACGTTCGCTTCGGATTCGAGACCGAGTCGTTGCGCCTCGAACCGCTCGCGGCGCGGGCCGATCTTCGCAAACTCCTCCTCGGCCAACCGCTCCAGGCGTTGCTTGACTTTGAGGTCCTGCTCGACGCGATCGACTTCTCGTTGCGTTGCGCCGTTGCGCTGGAAGGCTTCAATGGCGCGCTGAAAATCTCTCTGGACCAGCTCGGTTTCCTTCTGGGCAAACCGGACTCGATCCTCGAGGCTTCGTTCCTCCAGAGCCAGTTGGGCAAGTTGGGCTTGAATCTCACTGATTCGTTGAGTGATGATCTGCCGGTGTTGAACAAAGTCGGACTCGTCGAGTTGGGCGAGGATGTCGTCCTTCGCCACTTCAGCGCCTTGGACGACGTTCGCCGGGAGATGCGTCACGATGGCGGACACTTGGGCCGGGACATCGGCGGAGTCCATTGCGACCGCGGTCCCGAAGCCTTGCCACTGGCGATGGACGGGAACGGCCAGCGCTTTCATCACCGCTACACGTCGGGGCCGATTCGGCTCATCAGCGGCTTGAGGAACCGGCTTGGTCTTTACGAGCACAGTCACGATCGTCGCGGCAAATCCAAGCAGGACCACCGCGACCACGGTCTGCGTAATCACCGACATGATGATGTTGCGCGGCTGAGGCATGGCAGTTGCGCCCGGCAGACGACGGGAGTGGACCCATACGGTAGGCCGACCCACGTCACAGATCGAGTCGTACAACAGCAGCCATCGGTTCAAACGAACCGTGGGGCAAACACAAGTTGCCTTGGCCGACCCGCCTCAACGATCACCGCGGATGGCTCAGGGCGTGGACGATCTGGTAGGCTACAGGCGATGGCCGAGTTGCTGAACCTGGATGAAGTTCGTCACGTGGCGAACCTGGCGCGGTTGGATTTGTCGCACGAGCAGTTGCAGCAGTATCGCCGGGAGCTTTCGTCCGTTATGGCGCATATCGCCAAGCTCAACGAGCTGGACGTAGCGGGCGTCGAGCCCATGGCCCAACCACACGACCTCACGAACCGGCTGGACGAAGACGAAGTCGTCGCGCCGATGCCGGTCGAGCAGGTGCTCGGGGCGGCGCCGGCGGTCGAAGGTCAATTTCTGGCCGTACCGAAAGTGCTGGGCGGCGACGATGAGCGGTAACAAGGGACATGCCCAGCGACTCTGGAAGCGAAGCCAACATGGATGAGGGCGCGACGATCCGGAGCCTGGTTGGCGCGTTGCGCCGGCGTGAATCCACCGCGGTCGAACTCGTCGATCGGTACTTGCAGCGGATCGATCGGCTGAACTCGAGTCTCAACTGCTTCTGCGAAACCTATCCGGAGCGGGCACACGCAATGGCGCTCCAGATCGATCAGCAGCTTGCGGCCGGTGATGAGATCGGACCGTTGGCGGGCGTCCCCATCGCCGTCAAGGACAATATCGTCACGGACTTCGGGCACACGAGATGCGGTTCGCGCTTCCTGGAGAACTACCAAAGCCCGTATGCGAGCACGGCGGTGAAACGCTTAGAGCAGGCGGGCGCGATCATCATCGGCAAGACGAATTGCGACGAGTTCGGGATGGGCTCGTCAACGGAGCACTGCGCATTCGGCGCGGCTCGAAATCCCTGGGATATCACGCGCGTTCCGGGCGGATCATCAGGCGGCAGCGCGGCGGCGGTCGCGGCCGATCTGTGCTGCGCTGCGCTGGGATCGGACACGGGCGGATCGATCCGGCAACCGGCGGCTTTTTGCGGGATTGTCGGGGCCAAACCGAGCTATGGACGAGTGAGCCGATACGGATTGGTTGCCTTCGGATCGAGCCTGGATCAGATCGGGCCGCTCGCTCGAACGGTGCAGGACGCCGCGCTGCTGCTGGGCGTGTTGGCGGGAGTTGACCGTCATGACTCCACCTGTGCGGACCGGCCCGTACCCGACTACGTCGCTCAGATTGACACGCCGACCAAGCCCATACGGATCGGCGTGCCGAAGCAGTTTCTCAGCGACGACAATGATCCGGGTGTAAACGCCGCGGTCCGCGACGCGATTGCGGTCTATCGAAGTCACGGCGCTGCGATCATCGAGATTGATCTTCCCCTGAGCGAGTACGGGATCGCGACGTACTACGTCATCGCCCCCGCGGAAGCGTCGAGCAATCTCGCGCGGTACGACGGCATTCGGTACGGTCGGCGGGCCGAGCTCGGTTCGGCCGACGATCTTCTCGATCTCTACGCAAGGAGCCGGGCGGAAGGTTTCGGCCCCGAGGTCCAGCGTCGGATCATGCTCGGCACTTATGTGTTGAGCGCGGGCTATTACGACGCGTACTACAAGCGTGCGTTGCAGGTGCGCCGGCTCATCACGGAGGAGCTCGACGCAGCGTTTGCGCAATGTGATGCGCTGCTGGGGCCGACGGCGCCGACGGTCGCTTTTGGTCTGGGAGAGAAGGCTGATCCACTTTCCATGTACTTGTGCGACGTCTATACGACCATCGCCAACATCGCAGGCATCTGTGCGATCTCGATTCCGGCGGGCTTCGTCTCGATCGACGGGAAGCAGCTTCCCGTGGGTATTCAGATACAGTGCAAGGCATTCGACGAGGCGACGATGTTTCGCATCGCTCGAATGTTCGAGGCTGCCACGGACCACCACACTCACCGGCCGGACATCGACGATCCTGCAGGGTCTACTGACGTCGCTCGGTGAGGTGATCTCAGGTCGGACGGTATAGTAAAACGATGACCGCAATGAGACCCCCCAACGAGTGGGTCGTGGGCGTCGATCTGGGCGGCACGAACATGCAGGCGATCGTGGTCGATCCAACGAACAAGATCGTCGGCCGCAAACACGCGCGCACCGAGCCGGAGCGAGGCGCGGACGATGTGATCGACCGGCTCGTTGAGATCGTCAACGACGCCTGTCGCGAGGCAGGGACCTCGTTGACGGAAATCGGCGCCGTCGGAATTGCTGCCGCCGGTGCGATTGACATCCCAAATGGCGTCATTCTCGTAGCTCCAAATCTTCACTGGGAGAATCTTCCGCTGCTGGATCGCCTACGAGAAAAAATTGGGCGGCCGGTCGTCCTGGAGAACGACGTGAACGGCGCAGTGTGGGGCGAGCACCACCTCGGCGCGGGTGTGGGTCACGGTGATGTGCTGGGCGTATGGGTCGGAACGGGGATCGGCGGCGGCTTGATTCTCGACGGACACATCCATCACGGCGCGTTCTTCACCGCGGGCGAGATCGGGCACACGATTCTCACGCCCAACGGCGGGCCCGGGCAGCGCACGGTTGAAGATCATTGCGGGCGAAACGGCGTGATCCGCGCACTGCGCGAGCAGCTTGATTCGCATCCCGAGTCAATGTTGAACGAGGTGGGAAAAGGTGATGGCGTAGCGGTCGACATGGGAATGCTGGCCGAGGCCTATGCGGCGGGCGACGCGCTGACGCAACAGGTGGTTCACCGCGCCGCGGACCTCCTGGGCATTGCGATCGCGAATTGGGTGACGGTGCTTGCGCTGGACACGGTGATCGTCGGCGGCGGGATGACCGAGGCGCTGGGCGAGCCGTATTTGCAGCAGATTCGACGGAGCTTTGAGGCGACGGTCTTTCCCGCGCGATCCCGGGCGTGCCGGCTCGTGTCCACTCAGCTCAAAGGCGATGCAGGTCCCCTCGGCGCGGCGTTGCTAGCTCGGCAATTGGTGGTAGAATCGACAGGATAGGGCGCACACTAGCGGCGCGTAATCGCCCGGTCATGACTCGTCGTCATTGAACCCCCGTTTGCGGCCGAAGGCGTGCATAAAGTGATCGAACGCTGCCCGCAGCTTCTCGGCCCGCTGATGGTCGTCGCCAAAGCGCCCCACGGTCGCCGTCGTCTCATACACGCTTCGATCATCGCGACGCCGAACGACGAGCTGGGCCGGTCGATCTTCGATGGTCTTGAGCCGGAACGTGTAGCCCCAGTCATGGCGGAGCGTCTGCACGATGGCCATCTCGACGCCGGGCTCGGCGACGGCCCACGCCGCTGCCTGTTGGACATCCGACCACCGTAGGCCGCCGGGCGCTGGTCTCGGCGGGTTGACCGGGGTCCGGCCTTGGGCGATCGACTGGAAGGCGGCGAGGATCTCAGCCTGGTCTGCCGCGCTGAGCAGGAGCTTCTCATCGGTCGCCAAGGCCTGGCTCAACACGGCAGGCCTTTGCTCACACGCGGCCAGGAGGATGGCCCAGCAGAAACAGACGGCAGCGGCGGATCGGTGGAGTTTGCGGTAAATCACTGTAGATAAGCCATTTACGATCGTACCCAGTACGAGATTCAAGCGCCGCGGACGCGCAAATCCGCCCGCACGATGGCCCCTGGGCGGTCGTCTGTCAAGGCCGGGGGGCGGTCGGGCGTCCAAGGCGAAACAATCCAATTGGGAGCCTAGTTGTCTGGGCTGAACAAGCCGATAACGTGTTGGTCCTGGGGGCCCTGGGTCCCTCGGTGACCTGTGGGCGACCACACCCGGGGAACACGATCTGATGTCCAAGACGACAAAGCAAAAGGCGACGAGCAAGCCCATCAAGCGGCGGGAGGAGTTGCGGCGGACCGTGCCCAAACCTTCGCGCGACCTCAAGTCATTGCTGTTGCGGCCGGGAGTCGTTAGCGCTCTGCTCATGGGCGCCGTGTTTACGTTCGGCGCCAGCCTGCTGGTAATCTGGTCACGCGAGCAAGTGAAGGTTGACGTCAGGCAGATCATGACCGACACGCGGCTGTATCGACTCACCTTCGACGTCCAGGACGAGGCACAGACTGACAAAGCTCGCCAGGAGGCTCAGGCCCAGGCCCAGGAAGTCTTCACGATCAAGACCGAGACGCTGGAGCAACTGCGCGAGCCGCTGCTGAATCTCCCCGCCACGGTGGCGCAGCCCGCTTCATTCGAGGAGATCAGCGCCGAGATACGCCAAGGCTATGCGCTCAGCGAAGTTTCGGCCACGACGTTGGCCGCGTTTTCCGAGGATGGCAAGCCGACGGCCCAATGGAAGGCGCGGATCAACGACCTGATCGACACCGTGCTTCCGCGCCACCCGCTGATTCCAAGCGACGTGTGGGGGGTCGCCAATCTGCAGCGGGGCAAGCAACGCCTGGAAGATATCAACGGGCAGGTCGTCGCGGATTGGGATGACGTGATCGTCGTGTCAACCGAAGGCGATTCCCTCCAACGCGAAGTAAAGCTGCGCGGTGCGTTAGAAAAAGTGATCACGGACGAGGTCGGTTTCTCTGAGCGACTGGCGGAAACGATCGCAGCCGGAATCGTTTTCAATCTCGAATCGCTGAACACGTACTCAACCTACGCGCGGAACGCCCAGGCCACGCAAGCGCTCGCCGAAAAACGGGCCGCGGAAGTGGAGCCGATCATGATCACCTATGGCAAGGGTGATGTGATCTACAAACGAGGCGACCGGCTAACCGGCCAACATTTGGATCTGCTTCGTCTTGAAGCGGCGAAATACCGGGCACAGGGATGGCGCGGCGCGGTCTGGGGCCCACGAATCGGGCTGATCGGGTTTGTCGTCATCATTACCGCGCTGGTCGGCGGGTACGTCGCGACGTTCTATCCCGGCATTACCCACAACTGGATACGGCTGGCGGCGATCGGCGCCTTGCTATGTGGGATGCTGGCGATCACCGTCTCCATCGTTATTCCCGCGCCGAAGTTCATGTACCTTGCTGCGGTCGGACCGACGCTGCTCGTGGCGTTCATCGCCCTGCTTTCCTACGACCAGCGGATCGCGCTGTTCCTGAGCACGACGCAGTGCGCGCTGGTGACGCTCGCGCTTCAGCAAAGCATCGGCCTGTTCATCCTGCTGCTCGCGGGCTGCGGACTTGTCATCGGTCAGCTTCGCGAAGTGCGCCACCGCAGCAGTTTGATCCGCGCTGCGACGACGACGACGGCGCTGGTCGGGCTCGGGGCGATCATGCTCGGCGCCTTGGAGACGCCGTTCGTCGACGGAGCGCTTCGGCAGATTCTCTGGAACGCCGGCCTCGGGGCGGGAACAACCTTCAGCATCGGGTTCCTGGTGCTGGGCATCCTGCCCAGTATCGAGAAGATGTTCGATATCACCACGGGGATGACGCTGGCGGAGCTGCGCGACCCGAAGCAGCCGTTGCTGCGACAGCTCCAGCAGCGAGCGCCCGGCACGTATAACCATTCGCTTCAGGTGGCGAACATCGCCGAGGCCGCCGCCGAAACCATCGGCGCCAACGGGCTCTTGCTGTACGTCGGTGCACTGTATCACGACATTGGCAAAATCAACAAACCGCAGTACTTCATCGAGAATCAAACTGAAGCCTCAAACAAGCACGAAAAACTCTCACCCGCCATGAGTCTGCTCGTCATCGTGGGGCACGTGAAAGACGGCATCGAGCTGGCGCGCGAATACGGCTTGCCCCGGCGGATCCAGCACTTCATCGAATCGCACCACGGCACCAACCTGGTCGAGTACTTCTACCAGGCCGCCAAAACGCAAGCCGAAGTCGACGAGAAGGCCAATGTCGAGGAGATCGAGTACCGCTATCCCGGCCCCAAGCCGCGCAGTCGCGAAGCGGCCATTCTCATGCTCGCCGATTCGGTGGAGTCAGCCACGCGGTCCATGGCCGAGCCTAACCCTTCGCGAATCGAGAACCTCGTGCGGTCGTTGTCGCGGGGGCGACTCGTTGACGGCCAGTTCGATCAGTGCGAACTGACATTCCGAGAGCTGAGCACGATTGAGGAGTCGATCATCAAGTCGATCTGCGCGATCTACCACAGTCGGATCAGCTACCCCACGGCGAAACCGGCCGAACCAGATCAGGACAAAGCGCCCGCAGCCGAGCCGGCCTCAGCATGATGTGGGGCTGACGGTGCAAGCGCCAGCACACGGCGCTGCGCGTTGCTGATGGGAAGATCGGCAATGTCCTCGGGGCGACGCCAAACGCCGCGCCGGGCTCGACTCTTGGCCGTGTAGACGTGAAACGTGATGCGCCGATGCGTGGTCTGGTGCTCGAAGTGAGCGCGCTTCATCAGTTGGTACACGCGCACGGGCAGCGCCGCCTTCACGTCTTCGGGGCGCAACGGTTTGTCGGCCTCGATTGTGGGTGCTTGCCACATCCGCGACCACATGCCGTTGCTCGATCGACGTTCCAACAGCACTTTCCCGCCGCGAACGATCACGACCGCGTGATGATGCACCAGCTTTTGTCGAGGTGCTTTCTTGGGCGGCGGGATTCTGTGCTGAGCGTTGCGTTGATATGCCTTGCAGTGACGGGCCACCGGACACTGTTGACACTGCGGTGTTTTCGGCGTGCAGATGAGCGCGCCCAGCTCCATCAGCGCTTCATTGAATGTTCCGGGCGCTGATGCCGACCGAACCAACACGGCGGCTCGCTCCCACGCCCAATCATCGCTCGTAGCACCTGCTCGCGCCTCCCAGCGCGCCAACACGCGGCGCACGTTGCCGTCCACCATCGGCTCGGGCTTACCATAAATGATCGAGGCGATCGCCGCTGCCGAGTATCGACCGACCCCCGGAAGTTGGCGGAGTCGCTTGACTGTTGGCGGGATTCTTCCGCCAAACTGCTCCACGATCATTCGCGCCGCGCTGTGAAGGTGTTGTGCACGCCGGTAGTACCCCAGACCTTGCCACATCGCCAGCACGTCCTGCTCGTCGGCCGCCGCCAGGGCCCGCACCGTTGGGAACCGCTTGACAAACGCCTTGAATCTCGGGAGCACCCGCGACACTTGCGTCTGTTGAAGCATCGCTTCCGCCACCAGTGCGCGATAGCCGGTGCGCCGGCGTCGCCACGGCAAGTCGCGCCCGTGCACGCTGAACCATTCGCACAGCCCCCGGATCATCTCGGCATCATGCTTGGTATTGCGGCTTGCTCGTCCCATCGTTCGGCGGACGATATCCGACACCCGCCGATTGCGATACCCCCGGAATGCCCCGCGTATTTGTCGGCGGCAGCGCCCCTCGATCGACTATCCGCTTGCCCGGAACCCAGGCCGTGCTATCCTCATCGCACAATGCGGGTGTAGCTCAGTGGTAGAGCGTCACGTTGCCAACGTGAATGTCGTCGGTTCAAATCCGATCACCCGCTTTCGGCGGAATCCGCCCCCGGAAGTCCCGGACCTTCGGGAGTTTCCAGTCATACGGCACACCGCACGAAACGAACATACAAGATGGGTGCCACACATCATCGCCCGGCGTGATGTGTGCAGAACTCCATTGATCCCCATACCGCACACAGCACCCTTCGGGATGCTGTGTGGCACCCGGCAAAGTGAAGATCGCACAGAATCAAGCACAAACATAACACGTTGTTCGTAATGACGGGCTGTCGCCGGTTGGAATGCGCTGCGTATAGTTGATAGCCTAATGTGGAGCACAATTGATGGACAGAGATCAAGAAAACACCACCATGGTGTCTCGTAGCGCAACTGCGGTAATCAGCGCTGGCATTCGGTCACTTGCAGCTTCGTTTCCGGTCTGTGCTACGCTTGGACAAGCATGGAGCGAATACGAGGCGCACCGTACTGGAAGACGTATCGAGGAGTTGTTTCAGAATCTCCACTTAGAATTGGAGGAGGTACGAAGTGCGCTCGAAGAACGAGGCGAATGTTCGTGCAATGACTTCCCTGAGTTGCTTGAAATAACGATTGAGCGTGTAAAGAAGGAATTCGAGGGCTCAAAGCGGGAGGCATATGCTCGAGTGCTGTCGCGGTTAATCGTTGATACTGATCAGCGGGCGTTTGGCAGCAGAATTGCGCTGATAGAGAGTCTGGACACGCTTTCGGAGTGTGACCTGAGAGTACTTCAATTGTTTGAGAAAACGGAATCCGCAAGTATCGGAGAACTCCACATAGACGGCCTGCAATTGTCTGGTGACGCAAATGAGCAGATATGGCAGTTGGCATGCAATCTAGCAAAGTTGGAATCCAGAGGGCTTATCCTAAAGGTATCCACACACACAGGGAGCATGCACGTTCCTCAAGGGCTAAGCAAAGAAACGGCAAGGTGGCGAGAGACAAAATACCGGGTACTCCCGCTCGGAAGATCATTGATACAGGCGCTGTTTAGGTAGGGCCATCGCCTATGGCTCCCGTGGCCCGACGTCTCTACGAACCGTCCGCACAGCGTGCGCCGTTTCGGAATCCAATCCTTTGAGAATTCCGTGCCTTTTTACAGCTATTCAACCATATCTATTATGCCAATTTTGCGATCTGTTCACGGCAGGCTTCTTCGGTGATCGTTTGGAGTCGGCGGACGCGGTCGGCGAGGTAGTCAAGCTCATCCTTTGTGATCGTGTAGCTCTTTGTGTAGCGAGCGTGGACGTACGCATCGGCGAGGAGTTTGAATAGTCGCTTTTGCTCGGGTGTGTGGAAAGCGAGCCGTTTTAGTAAGCGTCTGTCGTATGCGCCGCACGGAGGGGGCGATGATAACGGGGGATAGGTGATAGCGTGATGCACGAAAAGATCCCCACTCGCAAATAAACGCGATTGGGATGCCCTCAATTCGGCATGGAGCCGGTGGCAGATGGACCGGGTACGCATGGCCCCATCCCGGGTATGCTGGTACAAGGCAAGTTCAAACGCACTCGATCGGCCCGCATGCCGAATCGGTCTCGATCAGTGATCCTTAGCCGGTAGCACCCAAACCGCACCATGGCGTTCAAGTCTCTGTTTATCGCGATCTTCTTGGGCACGGCCCTCATCGTGGCTGCGCTCATTGTGAACCACGCCCGCCCGCCTCTTCAGACCGGTGGAGTTGGCGGACAGCCGGCAGCCCGCTTTGTCCGGGCCACGGGAAAATGTGCCGAGTGTCACCGAAGCGAGACGTCCTCGATCGTTCATCAGTTCGAGATGTCGGCGCACGCGGGCCGCGGCGTGACCTGCCTGGACTGCCACCAGCCCATGGAGGGTCAGGAGCAATGGGCCCATTCGGGCTTCACACTGACCCGGCAGATGACATCGTCAAACTGCCGGCAGTGTCACGCGACGGAGTACGATCAATTCGTCCGAAGCCGACACGCTGCGCCGGCGTATGCGGCCGTGCTCGGCTCGGCGCCGTTTACCGTTCAGCAGATCGCGTTCGCCGAAAAATACCACCCGGGCACCGTGCGTCGTCCACCAAATGCACTGGCACAGCGACAGGGCGAAGGCGTGTTGGATTTGGGATGCCTTGCCTGCCACAACATTGGCCGACCCAACCCCGATGGCAGCATCGGCTCGTGTGTCCAGTGCCATTCCCGCCACGCCACTTCCGTCGCGCTCGCGCGGCAGCCGGAGACCTGCGGCCAGTGTCACATGGGACCTGACCATTCCCAACTCGAAATCTTCAACGAATCAAAGCACGGCATTCTCTGGGCACATCAGAAGGACCTGATGAATCTCGCGGCCCCGGCCAAGACTTTGACAACCCGGGATATGCCTGTTCCAAGCTGCGCGACGTGTCATATGAGCGGCTTGGAGGGACAAAAGGTAACCCACGACGTCACCGAGCGCCTGTCATGGTGGCTGTTCGCGCCCGTCTCCAAAAAGCGCCCCACCTACGAGACAGGCCAAACGGCGATGAAGGAAACGTGCCTCAAGTGCCATGCGTCAACGCAGGTCGAGCGATTCTACGAGGACGCTGAGCTCGTCGTGCACGCGACGAACGACAAAGTTCAGGCGGCGCTGGACCTGGTGAAGGCGCTGCGCGATGAGGGGCTGCTGACACCACAGCCATTTGACGAGCCGATTGAGTTCCTCATCTTTGACCTCTGGCACTACTTCGGTCGAACCGCCAAGCACGGCGCGTTCATGGGCGGTGCAGATTTCGTGCAGTGGCACGGCAACTATGAACTGCTGCTGAAGATGAACGAGCTCCAAAGCATGGCGGCGGAACTTCGAAGTCGGCGACGCGGTGGATCGCCCGATGATTGACTGGCCTCGTCGCAGACGGGTCGTCCTCGATCTCTTCGTGCTGGCGAACATCGCGTTTCTTGCGCTGGACACGTACTTGGCGCATTCCGTCAACCGCTTCGCCCATCCCCTGGAATGGGTGCCGTTTAGTTTTTCGCTTCTCGCCACGCCGGTCTTTGCGGTTGCGATCGCCGCCGGCTGGAACGTCGAGCGAACGTGGGGCCGGTGGCTGGGACTGGGCATCGGCGGCGCTGCGATCATCGTGGGCCTCAGCGGGATGATGTTGCACCTGGAAAGCCAGTTCTTCGAGCTTCAGACGATCGGTAGTTTGGTGTACACCGCTCCGTTCGCCGCCCCGCTCGCCTATGCCGGGTTGGGCCTTTTGATCCTGATGAATCGAATGGTCGATCCGGACCGCACGGAATGGGGGCGGTGGATTGTCCTGCTCGGGCTCGGTGGATTTGTGGGGAACCTGATCCTCTCGCTGTGCGACCACGCGCAAAACGGGTTCTTCGTTCCAAGCGAATGGATCCCGGTCTTCAGTAGTGCGTTCGCGGTGGGATTTCTCGTGCTCGCCGCCACGCGTCCCATCAATCGGCCGTTCCTCGGCGTGTGCGCCATCGTGCTCGTCGCGCAGGCGTTTGTCGGCGGACTTGGTTTCGCGCTTCATCTACACGGCGTCGCCGGTGGGATCGGACCAAGTCTCTGGGCGAAGCTGCTCTTTGGTCCGCCGATCTTCGCTCCCCTTCTGTTCGTCGACCTCGCGCTTCTCTCGGGCATCGGGGTCTTCGACCTCACCCGCCGCGCACCATGACCCCATCCAACCGGTCGTCAATATGACGGTCGAGGGTTCAAATCCCCTCACCCGTTTTGGACTTCACACGAACTATGGTGAGCGGGTCAGGGATCATAGGTGATGACGTGGGTTACACCTGACGTCACGCTCTTGACCTCCACTGACTTGTGGTCAGGGTCAACGTCGATGATTCTTCACTCAACTCCCGAGCGACGAATCAGAAACCCGCACGAAGCGTTAGAACATATCCCGCCCGTGCTGTGTTTTCATCGCATTCGCTTGGTTCTTTAGGTACACTTCGGCCATCCCTGGGATATCAGCGGGATCGGCAATCGGGCTATCTTCCGTACGTGTTATGCATGCTTCCAGTAGAGCATAAACAATCAATACAGTACTCTCATTCTCAGGAGTGTAGTCAAGCTTCGCTCCTTTCATGGCCGCCTTCACACCTCGCTGCAATGCTTCGTGCGCCGTCTTGCAATGATAGTAGTCGCCGTTTGCCTGCCACTTACCTTTTGCTTGTATGGCATCCGTGAGGTATGCACCAAGGAACATCGCATTTCGTTTCCTACCATTGAACAAGCCTCGCTCACCAAAATATGCCATTGTTACGATTGGCTCGATCGCGCTGAAGATCGCTTCGATCCGTTCATAAGTTGGAAACATTGCTCTCCCCCCAATACCCTCGTCCTTTTTCCGTTCCCGCCTGGCCCTTTAAGTATGCTTCGGCCATCCCTGGGATGTCATTGTAATCGGCAATCGGGCTATCTTCCGGACGAGTGATGCATGCCTCTAGTAGAGCATAGACAATCAATGCAGTACCTTCATTCTCAGGAGTGAAATCAAGTTTCGATCCATTCATAGCAAACATCACACTGCGATTCAATGCTTCGTGCGCTTTCTTACTATGGTAGTGGTCGCCACCACTTGCAAGCCATTGTTCCTTTGCCCGTCTTGCATTCAAGAGGCCCATACGAAGAAACATAGCATTTCGTTTTCTTCTATCAAACAGGCCTCGCTCACCTGCCACTGCCATGAAGAAGATCGGCTGGATTGCCCTGAAGATCGCTTCGATCCGTTCATAGGTTGGAAACATTGCTCTCCCCCGATCACATGTTGAGTTATCATTCGTCGACTCGGGGCTCCGTGTTTGAGCTCAAAGCAATTGACTGCGGCTCGAGATGGCTAGACGTACGCGTAAGTGCAGTGACTCCACGAAATCCGAGAAATGCCAAGCCACCCCAGAATATTGCACTCACGAGCATACCCCAGGCCACTGGTTTCAGCGGGAGCATGTGAAGTTCATCGTGTGATCCACCGATCGCGAATCCACCTGTGATGAAGTTGGTCTCGGTCGTCATGTTGTCTGCTACGATGACCTCATCCCAGATCGACATCTGCATAGACGGTAGCGGCCAGCCGGCAGTGATAATACGCTGTTCGTACGACCGTAATTCGAACTCATTATCTGGAATTGTCTCTAATTCTTCAACCGTTAAGATGCCTCTGTATGCAGTCAACTCTGTCTTTCTTACACCGAAGCCCAACTCATACGGGGTGATTACTTCTGGTTGGTTGGGGAAGTGGACTGGTCTATCTTGTGCCCAAAGTTGCATTTGCGCCTCGAATATTTCAGGGTGATTTTGGGATCGAACATAGCTCAAGCTGTCAATCTGTTCCGGTATGTGACTCCACAAGGCACATGCCCACGCGACAAGTACGCTTAAGACAACACCTATGGCAATGAACGCGGAACAGTTCAGTAGGCGCGCCAACCAGGATGTATGAGATGATGCGGCTGAATCTCGGTCGTGATCACCGGTTGAGGTCGGCAGTTGGTTCATAAGTTCCTCCAAGTCCATTGCGTTCGTCCCGGTTGTGCGTTCACGGCGGGCATGCAGAGGTAGCATCGATGCACCGCTGGCGCTCCAGCTAGCCTCCTGGGTCTTGTTGGGATCGACCCGCTGCCATGGCATGCCGAGCGAACGTCGGAAGCCCATGTCGCAGGCGGGTCGATTGTCGTACCTCGGCAAGAGTTCAAGTCTGGTAACCCAGACGGCGACATGACGCCCCTTGGCTAGTCACCGTCTGACCTCATCATGTCGCCAGAATGTGGTTCGCAGGCCGCCTTGGTGGTCTTTCGGGTTCGCAATACTCCGAATGCGTGAAGGGCAACGTTGTTATCGGCAGAGCGGCGCTTCCTCAGCCGCAGCGGTGAGCCTCCGTTCACTCCTCCCGCGCCCGATGCCGATGTCCGCTAACGAGCCGCGATCGGCGATGCGGACACTCTGTAGGGTAGGAGCTCTACCTGTTGCATACAGACGCGGCTGTTTCACAGGGTCCGGGCCGTATCTGAAAGTGTACCGTAAGCAGCCATATCGAATGGTTCGATGGACAGTGATGCGTACGCAATGCCTGTCGGCTCTACCGGAGAGTCGATAGCCCACGACGCGGGCGCGCCCGGAGGAGTGAATGTCATGGATAACGCTGTTATTGAACGACTTGAAGCGAGCTTCAATCTGTTGGCCCCGCGGGGTGAGGAACTCGTCGATCGCTTTTATGCGAATCTGTTTGCCAAGCATCCGGAAGTCAGAGCGATGTTTCCGGACGATATGGCCGAGCAGAAGAAGAAGCTCTTGGCATCGCTCGTGTTGGTCGTGCAGAACCTTCGCACGACCGAGAAGCTGGCGGACCCGCTCAAGAAACTCGGGGCGAAGCACGTTGGCTTCAAGACGCAGCCGGAGCATTATCCGATCGTTCGCGACACGCTGGTCGGCGTGATGCGTGACATGGCCGGAAGCCAGTGGAACGATCAGCTCACGAGCGACTGGTCCGGCGCGTTGGATTTCGTCTCGTCGGTGACGCTCGAAGGACACCACGCCGAGGTCGCGAAGGCCGGCCGGCAGGCCGCCGCTTGACGAACGCGTCTGCGTCCGGTTTTCGGTCGGAGTAGTCCTGATGCACATCAACGAGTTTCGGAACATCGATGCCCAGGGTCGATCGCAGCGCGACGCCGATCTGCGCTTACTGTTGGCGCAAGCAACCGACAAGCAGCAGCGTCCGTGTCCGGGCTGCAAGATTGCGTGCTCATGCCCGAAACACTCGCGCACCTGCTGCTGCGACTGCTCCGCTGCGTGCCCCCAGGCGCCGCGAATGCTCTCTTCGGAACCCGATGAACATCCCATCGAGGCGCAAGTCCTGCCGTTGGTCTACAGTCTGACCACACTGCGCGTCATGCCGACATGCTGGTCTTGTGAGGGACACAAACACCCCAACGGCCAGATCCACAAACTCCCGGAAGTCTGGTTCTACGCCCCGTCGGTGGTGTACCCGGAGTTGCTCGCGCAGCACCTGACACGGCTGCACGCACGCGATACGCTGTCCGCACCGTGGCAGGTCGCGGTGGCGCCGTATAGCGCTGACGAGTCAGCCGCCATGTTCATAATCAAGCCCGAGATCGTGCCGGACACCTCAAGTGAGATGTTGAAGCGTCTCCAGCGTGACCTGCATCGAATCGCCGATGCGCTCCCGAACCAACTGCGCCGACTCGCACACGAGATGCTGGAGCAGCTCAACGGGAAATGATCCGCAGCGCTTTCGTCTATACTCATAAGTGAATGATGAAGCTCCTGCTCGTGATCGTTTCCACCGGGGGCATGCTTGCCGTCGGCTGGTTCGTGTGGCGGGCTATTCAGGCGCAGGAAGCCGGCTCGTCTGACGACACGGCGGATGGGGAAGCCGAGTCTGAGGATGAGACGTCGCCGCGCAAGTAGGCGACGCGCAGCGCGATAGTTAGTGTGCCGGCACATTCGCAATCGCCCGGCTCAGATCCGCCAACAGGCGACTTGGCGCACGCTTCGGGCGTGGGCCGGCCCGCGGTTGACCGCACACGACCCCGGCCGCGAACGAGCAGCCGAGTGGAATCAACAAGATGACCGCCAGGAACACGACCGCAGTCGCTTTCATTACGCCCGGCCACACGTCCCCAGGGAAAGTCATGGTCGTCGAAGTGATCACGGGCGAGACCATCGCTCCCGTCAGCGGAGTCGGCGACAGCGGCTCGTCAATCGCAACGGCCTGCGAATCTGCCGGCGGCAAGACGGCCGCACGGTCCAGCAGGAGGTCCGGCCCTGACGCCCACCATGGCGAATCCAGCGCGCTCGAATCAGTATCAAGCGCAAGCGACAACGGCGTCAGTAGATCCGCGTGGCTGGGCACCCAGAGCCCAGTCCAATCATCGAACGCCGCCAACACCTCTTCGCTCGCACCCAGCGGCCGGCGGCGCTCGAACAGCGCATCGCGCATACCCGGCGCCTGGAGCGGATCGGCCCCGCTGAACCAGTGGGCCAGCGAGGCATTGCCCTCAAGGACTGCAACCGGCTCAACGAACCGTTCCGCTAGCACATCGCCCTCAAGCTCCGACGGCGGCGCGTTGTTCAGTGGGCGCGCCAGATTGGCCAGGCCGATTGCGCTTCGCGGGGCGGCATCAAACGACGCACAGCCCGCAGCGACTAGAGCAACGATCGACACGGCGACAAGCACGATGGCCCGTCCGCAACGGCGGCCCACGTTCAAATTGGTTTCCAGGCATGTCAAAGATCCTCCGCGGTTCGATGATGCGAGCAATTCCATGGCTCAGTCCTCGTAGTTAGCGCGGCGATCGGCCCCGGGGAGCCGCCGAAACATCACCGCGACCGATCGACTCAACGCCCTTCGGTTCGGACCAATCGATCTCTACTGATTTGTGAGCGCCGAACTTGCTTGTCCGATAACGGATGTGGTGAAAAGGCAGGAACCACAGATGAACACCGATGGACACAGATGGATCAGAATTGGGAGTGGGTTTGGAACTGCGAACTGTGAAACAAAGAGAGCCGGGGAGTGTCAAAAAGTGGGTAAGGAGTGTGGAGAGCGGGGTGTCAGCGTGCCCGGCAAGTCGGGCGCGCACGAGATTTTTTGCGGCATAGGGATTAGCTTGTGCGCGCCAGAGACGCCGCGCCCACCCGGAAATACAAGAACGACAATCCGGCCGATCGTTGATTGGCGTACGCCAATGAGGGTCGGCCGTTCTGGCGCGCACGAGATTCTGAGCGGCATAGGGATTAGTTTGCGCGCGCCAGCGTGACCGCGCCCCCGGAATTTCACCTGTTGACATTGATGATACGAGCATGGAACGACAGCTCCTTCTATGAAGAGAGCCGCGGCTGTTTCTGCGCGCGCGGGGGAGGTCCTTTCGGTCAGTCGGTCAGCAGAAAGTGGTCTGACGGCTCGCCCGGCGGGATATTTTTTTGACAATTCTGAGCGGACCTGTGTGATTCAGCGCCTCGCACGTGCGCGCCGGAGAGGACTCACCGCGGAGGCGCAGAGGACGCTGAGAGGAAGAAACCACAGATGAACACAGATAGAACTGGGAAGCCGGACCTGACGAGGGAGTCTTCGACTGAGGAAGGTCCGGGTGGCGGTGAGGAAGGCACGGGGGCACGAAGCCGCGAGCCGGGGCGTGTCGCCCCGGTTCACGTGAGGAATGGGTTGACGGTGCGGCGCGCGGCGGACGGGGTTTGGTGTGCGGGCGCGAACCGGGTTGACACAACCCGGCTCGCTAGGGTGGCCACGCTCCCGCTCCTGAACACAGTGCGGGAGCATTTCTTTTCGGATGGCTCCACGGCGAAGTGAGGCTATTGCCATCCTTGGCTTCCCGGTGCAGGCCAATCGGGGCTGATATCTCACAAATGCCGCTTGGATGCAGCCCGCTCGTGGTACACTGTTCCCGACCGGCTGCACGGGGGCACCTGTCTCCGGGGGCGGCCATCCCGATTCCATCGGGACGACGGGCACCACTGTGCGGCCTCTACCTTGAAGGAGGTTGAGCGATGTGGTTCAAGTCGAGCTTCACAATCCCGGCGGTCGCTGCGATTAGTTTCTGCCTCATTGGCGGGACAACCCCCGCCGCGGCCGACATACTCCATGTCCCCGGCGACTTCCCGACCATCCAGGCGGCCATCGACGCCGCGGTGAACGGCGATGAGATTGTGGTCGCCGACGGCACCTACACCGGTCCCGGCAACCGTGCCCTCTCCACCGGCACCAAGCTGATCACCGTCCGTTCGGCCGGCGGACCGGGGGCATGCGTCATCGACTGCGAGACCGAAGACCGCGCGTTTGTCCTTTCCGGGGGTGCGCGGGTGGAGGGGTTCACCATTCGCAACGGCCGCGCTCTCTTCGGCGGCGCCATGTTGGTCGCCGGGGACGCGACGATCGTCGGCTGCGATTTCGACGGGAACACGGCCGACGCCGGCGGCGCTCTGTTCATCCAGAACTCGAGCCCCGCGATCATCGGGTGCACGTTTCGCGGCAACTGCGCCCAGGTCAGCGACGGCGGCGCGATGTACAACCTCTACGGCAACCCGGCGCTCGTCAACTGCCTCATGAACGGCAACTGCGCGGCTGCCTTCGGCGGTGGGATTTTTAGCGATCTCGCCACCCTGAGCCTCGTCAACTGCACGCTCAGCGACAACACGGCCTACGTCGGCGGAGGGATCACCAACTATGCGGGGGTGGAGATGACGCTCTCGAACTGCATCATCTGGGGCAACCACACCGCCCAGGGAGGCGGGCTCGAGGTCCAGATCCTCAGCACGAGCAGTGTGGAGGTCGTCAACTATTCCTGCGTTCAGGACCTCGGAGGTGCGTACGGCGGCGACGGGAACATCGATGCCGATCCGGGCTTCGTCGATCCGCAACAGGGAAACTACCGTCTCGAGCCCGGCTCGCCCTGTCTCGACGCGGGCGACAACACCGCCGTGCCGAAGGGTATCGATACCGATCTCGACGGCAATCCGCGCTTCGTTGACGATCCGGTTACGAAAGACACGGGAAACGGCGAACCGCCGATCGTGGACATGGGCGCATATGAGTTCCAACCTGTGTTATGCCCGTGGGATCTCGACGACAGCGGCGACGTTGGCGTGAAGGATCTGCTCTTCTTGCTGGGTACCTGGGGGCCGTGCCCGCCGAAGGGAGACTGTCCCGCCGACTTCGACGATAGCGGCGACGTTGGCGTGAAGGATCTGCTCATCTTGCTCGGCAACTGGGGGCCGTGTCCGTGAGGAAGAAGGCACTGGGCACTAGGCATTAGGAATTAGTGAAGATGGCATCGTGGGATCGAGGGGCAGAGTGTACGGCGGGCTCTGAGACTACCCAATCACAAGCGAGTCAAGCCCAAGGCCTGACCTACGCACTACAC
>JACZXL010000190.1 GCA_022571635.1 Planctomycetota bacterium | reverse complement strand
TGCTAGTCCGACGGTGACCAGTTGCACCTTCAGCGGAAACCTGGCACGCGACGGGGGCGGAATGTTCAACAGTGACAACAGCAGCCCGACGGTGGCTAACTGCACCTTCAGCGGGAACTCAGCTGTCCTCGGCGGCGGCGGAATGTTCAACAGTGACAACAGCAGCCCGACGGTAATCGACTGCACATTCAGCGGGAACGTAGCTGGCGGCGGCGTGTCCAACAGCAACAGCAGCAGCGCCACGGTGACCAATCGCACTCCTATCGGGAATGCCGCCACCTTCTACGGTGGGGGGATGCATAACCACGACACCAGCAGTCCGACAGTCATCGGCTGCACGTTCGTCGCGAATGCGGCGGCGCTTGGCGGCGGGATGTACAATACTTCCAACAGCAACCCGGTGGTGACCGATTGCATCTTCAGTGCGAATTCGGCCTACATCTGGGGTGGCGGGATGTTCAACTGGTTCAACAGCAGCCCCGCGGTGACCAACTGCACGTTCAGCGAGAACTCAGCTGATGGCGGCGGCGGGATGTGCAACTTGTTCAACAGCAATCCGACGGTGACCAACTGCACGTTCAGCAATAACTCAGCCGAGGCCGGCGGCGGGATGTCCAACGGTGACAGCAGTCCCGTGGTAACCGATTGTACGTTCAGCGAGAACTCAGCCGAGAACGGCGGCGGGATGCTCAACGGTGACGGCAGTCCAGCGGTAACCGATTGCACCTTCAGCGCGGACTGGGCTGACAGCCGGGGTGGCGGGATGTCCAACCACGGCGCCTGCAGCCCCATGGTGACCAACTGTACCTTCAGTGGGAACTGGGCTGGCACCTGGGGTGGCGGGATGTTCAACCATGACAACAGCGACCCGACGCTGGCGAACTGCAACTTTAGCGCGAACTTCGCTGACCTCGGCGGCGGAATCTACAGCCGATCTAACAGCAGTCTGACAGTGAACAACTGCACGCTAGTCGACAACAGTTCCCGCACCTCAGGCGGCGGGATTTACAGCACCGATGAATTCGGCGGCCACACTACAACGGCGGTCTATAACACCATCGTTTGGGGCAATACTCCGGACGAGGTCGTGGATGCCGACGGCGCGACAACAACGGCGACCTATAGCGATGTCCAAGGCGGATGGCCCGGCACGGGAAACATCGACGTCGATCCGATGTTCGTCGATCCTGGAAGTGGCGACTATCGCCTTTCAGCCGGTTCACCGTGTATTGATGCTGCGAACAACTGGGGCGTGCCGGTGGATGTCAACGATTACGATGAGGACGGCGTTACGAACGAATTGTTCCCCGTTGATCTGGACGGCAACCCGCGCTTCAACGCCGACGAGAACGATTTCGATCCCGGCTGCGGCGTGCCCGTTGTCGTGGACATGGGGGCGTACGAGTATCAGTTCGATCCCGTCGAGGACGTGATCTTCGCCGACCTCAATGGCGATGGAAGCGTCGGGGTCGTCGACCTGCTGGGGCTCTTGGGCGATTGGGGGCCATGCGCCAAAGGATGCTGCCTGGCCGATCTCGATCTGGACGGCGCCGTCGGCTACCTCGATCTGTCGCTTCTGCTCGCAAACTGGGATTGACGACGCAAGGCGATTTCAGCGAGCTGCGCCGTCCTCGGCCGCGGCCTCTTCCGTCGCGAAGTGTGTGTTTGCTACGCGATGGAAACATGTCGGGCTGAGGACGAGCCGACTCGCCCGGTGCATCCGGGGGGCGTCACCCGCTAAACTGTGGGCGTGACTACGGAGACGGATCTCACAGACGCCGGGCAAGTGACGGCCCTGTTTGATCGGGCGGCGCAAGCGATGCGCTCATCACCCTATCGGAAAGGGTCGATCGTGCAGCTTCCAGCGGCCGGCCGGCTTCTTGTCACCGGCGACCTGCACGACAACCCCGAACATCTTGGCAAGATCGTCCAACTCGCTCGGCTCGACGCCTCGGCCGATCATCATGTCGTCCTGCACGAGATCATCCATTCCGAGCGGTTGGTCAACGGCGTGGACCTGAGTCACCGGATGTTGGCGCGCGTCGCCGAGTTGATCGTCGCTCGTCCGCAACAAGTGCATGTGGTGCTCGCCAATCACGAGTTGGCGCAGATGACCGGTCAGGGCGTGTCCAAGGGTGCGGGCAACAGCGTTGAGCTGTTCAATGCCGGTCTTCAGTACGTCTTCAGCGACGACTGGGAGGCGGTTTCCAAGTCGATCAAGGGCTTCATCCGGGCGATGCCGTTGGCTTTGAGGAGCGAATCGGGACTGTTGTGCGCGCACTCGCTTCCCGCGCCCCGGTCGATGGCGCAGTTCGACCCGGGCGTGCTGATGCGCGAGCTGGCGGATACGGACTATGAGCCGAGGACGGGCTCGGCGTACCTGATGGTGTGGGGAAGAGGTCATACGCCCGAGCAGATCGAGGCGCTGGCCGAGGGCTGGGGCGTGAACCTGTTTTGCCTCGGGCATCAACATGTCGAGGCGGGCCTTGCGGTTCACGGTGAGCGTGTGGTCGTGCTCAATAGTGATCACGAGGCCGCAGCGGTGTTGTCGGTTGACCTGGCCCACCTGCCGAGCACAGAGGAGGCTGCGTGGGCCGCAATTCGGTTGCGGGGCGTACCCTTGGGGCAGTAACGTGAGGTGCTGTGGTGGCGCAGTCGGTTGTGTTAGCTATTGAAACTTCGCAGCGCAAAGGCGGGGTGGCGCTGCGCGATGCGGCCGGCGCCGCGCATGTCGAATGGGTCGCGGCGAATCTTCGGCACGATGATGATCTGCTGCCGGCGATCGATCGGCTTTACCGGCGCGTCGGTTTGGAGCCGGAGGCGACCGACGCGGTAGGCGTGTCGATCGGCCCGGGTGGGTTTACCGGACTGCGGATCGCCGTGAGCACGGCGAAGATGCTCGGCGAGGCGCTGGGCTGCGCGCTCGTTGCGGTGCCCAGCGCGTTGGTGGCGGCGGGGTCGTATCAAGGCGCGGGTCCGATCATCGTGGCGCTGGCGTCGAAGGCGGACACCTGTTGGGTGACGCGGATCGAGCGGGTCGATGATCGGTGGGCGCCGGCGGACGACGGCCGGCTCGCCGACGCGCGATCGCTCGAGTTGAGGGACATCAAAGCGCTGATTGGCGACGAGTTTCTTCCCCGCGGGATTCGCGACGCGTGCTCGGCGGCGAAGGTGGCGATAATCGACCCGAAGTTCGATCCTCTGGCGTGCCTGGCGGCGACGGAGCAACGACTGAAGCAGGGCGACACGACGGACCCGCTGAGTCTGGGTCCGCGGTATCCACGTCGCCCTGAAGCGGTCGTCAAATGGCGCGGCGCGGGGTCGGCTGAGTCCCATCGGACGTAAGGGACCAAGGGATCGGGGCCTGTGAGACATATGACTTCTGTGCAGGAGCGGTAGCGGCGCGTCAGGCGAGGGCGCTGAAGTTGCGCGAAGCCCCAACCGATGTCAAGTCCGGCAAGCTAGGGAACTTAGAGGCATCCGCGACCCTGCGGAATGCGAACAATTGTGGGGCTGAACATGGCGAAGGCGAAGGCGAACGCAGCGGACGGGTGGGCCGGCAAGCAAGTCTTCACGACCGGTGAGGCGGCGGAGATCTGCAAGGTCTCCCAGCAGACGATCATCCGCTGCTTCGATAGCGGTCGGCTCACGGGGTTCCGAGTGCCCGGGTCGCGGTTCCGGCGGATCCCGCGCAAGGATCTGCTTCAGTTCATGAAGTCCAACGACATCCCCACCGATGCCCTGGAGAGCACCAAGCGGCGTGTGCTGGTCGTGGACGACGACGAGCAAATCATCGAGCTGTTCCTCGACGTGCTCAGCCGCGACGACCGCTTCGAGGTCAAGAGCGCCCGGACCGGGTATGACGCAGGGATGTTGACCGAGCAGTTCCGCCCGCACCTCGTTCTGCTCGACTACATGTTGCCGGATATCAACGGCAACCTCGTCTGTGATCGCATTCGATCGAACCCGGAGTTGGCGGGAACGAAGATCATCGTCATCTCCGGCGTGGTGAACCAGGACGAGATCGACACGCTGCTTCGAAGCGGCGCTGACGACTTCGTCAAGAAGCCGTTCAACATCGAGAAGCTCATCGAGCGAATGTCAGAGATGCTGGGCGTCTAGCGCTGACCTCGGATTGCCGTGATCAGAGGGGAGCCGGCGCGATGGTGAGCCGATTGCAGACCAATCACGCCAAGCAAGTCGAGCTGATACTGCAGCAGATGGATTCGCTGCCCACGTTGAGCCCGATAGTCGTGCGGCTGCTGGAAGTGACGGCGGACGAACAGTCCGACGCCGCCGATGTGATCGAACTTGTTTCGGCCGACCCTGCCCTGGCGAGCAAGGTTCTGAGGCTCTGTCGTTGCATGAACGGCGGCCGGGCTCGGCAGATCACGACCATCGACCGAGTGGTGACGATGGTGGGATTCGATGCGGTGCGCAGCGCTGCCCTGTCCGTGCAGGTGTTCGAGCTTTTTGACGGAGTCCAAAGCCCCGGCGGTGAAGTCCGCTCGGAGCAGCCGGTCTTCGATCGCGAGATGTTCTGGCGTCACAGCGTGGCGGTGGGCGTCGCCGCGGAGTGGTTGGCCCTCAAGACCGCCGGCGCCGGCAAAGTCAGCTCCGGCGAAGCCTATATCTGCGGGCTGCTTCACGATGTGGGTGTGCTGGCCCTGCACGTGATCATGCCCAACAGCTTCGATCGTGTCTGCGAGCTGGCGGAGTCACGCGGGTTGTCGCTCGATCACGCGTGCAACCAAGTCCTCGGAGTCGACAGCCGGGTTGCGGGCAAGCGACTGGGGGACCACTGGCAACTGCCGAGGCGCCTTGTTGACGCTATATGGCTCCACGGTCAGCCGATGCAAGCGCTGCGCGGCCTGCCGCATCGGAACCTGATCGCACTGGTGTCGCTGGCCGATGTGTTGGTGCGGCAGCGATACATCACCCCGGTTGGGCACACCCCACGGGGCGAAGACCTCCTGGCGATGGGCGAGCCGCTGGGACTGGGACGTGACGACGTAGAGCAAGTAGCGTCGCGGCTGCACGATGAGGTGGCTCAGCGGGCCGCAGCGTTGGGGCTTACCGAGGAGCCGACGACCGATTCCCTGCTGCGATCCATCAGCCGCGCCAATCAGGTGCTGGGACATATCACCACGGCGATGAACCGCCAAGTCATGGCGGGTGAGCGGCGAGCCGAGGTGCTGGATGCGATCGCACAATTTCACGAGGTCGCGCAAGCGGGGTCAATCGAGCGCGTGTTGGCGGGGATCGTCAGTTCCGGACGTCGCATCCTGCCCAACGCGCAGCTGGGGATCGTGTATCAGGCCGCGGCTGGGGAGCAGTGGGAAGTTCTGCGCTTCACCGATGACGGGCGTCTCTTGAGCCGTAGCCTTCTCTCCCCACCGGCTACAGCCAGGCCGCTTTGTGAGATCGCCGTGGCTGACGGCTGCGGGTTGCGGTGCGCAGAGCTTGCGCCATGGTTGGAGTCATCGTTGCTTGAGGGCGCCGACCCAGCCGACGTACACGCGATAATGCTGGTCGGAGGATCGGCGGGCGCGGCGCTGCTTTATGATCAACCCTCCGCCCAGCCGCACACGCCGGGGCAGCTCGACGTGCTCCATCGCACGTGGGAGGCTGCGATTGAGGCGGCGGCACACTACGCCGCGACTGAAACGCTGGCCGAGCAATTGGCCCAGGCGAACCGGACCCTCGCCGACACGCGCGATTCGGCCGCCCGAGCGCAGGCCATGGCTGCGCTCGGTGAGCTCGCCGCCGGCGCTGCCCACGAGATGAACAATCCGCTGGCCGTGATTTCCGGTCGGTCACAACTCTTGGCTGAGCGACTACAAGACCCCGAGCTTCGGTCCGCCGCGCAACAGATTGTCCAGCGCTCACATGATCTGAGCGACATGATTACCGCCCTTCGCGATGTGGCCGAACCGGCCGAGCCCAAGCCGCAGTTGGTCGATCTTCACGCCGTTTTGCAAGAAATCGTCACCGAGTTTAGTCCGAGAAACAATGGTGCTTCTCGGATCAAACTTGTTGTGGCGGAAGGAGTCGGGCAGGTCCTCGTTGACCCGGATCATCTTGCCCAGGCCGTGCGAGAGTTGGTTCGCAACGCCATCGAGGCATCCTCTGACGTTCAGATCGAAGTGCGCGTTCAAATCGACCCTCTGGATGACCGATTGAAGGTTCAGGTGACGGACACCGGTCCAGGGTTGAGCGACGATGCCCTGGCTCATGCGTTCGCACCGTTCTTCAGCGACAAGCCGGCCGGCCGTCAGCCGGGCTTGGGCCTCGCCCGTGTCAAGCGGCTCATGGAGGCGAATCGAGGCCGGATCACGCTGAAGAACGGTCCGACGGGAGGCGCCGTGGCCACGATCTGGTTGCCGGCCGGAGGGGCTTGGCTTACTAGCGAACGTGGCGCCGCCTGAGGCGGTGCGATCAATCGGCGTCGCCCGTGGTTCGGAGTCGAGCCGAGCATCGTGCCGGCTGGAGGGGAAGGTTCTCGATGGAATCTCTGGACAAGGAAATCGCGGAAGTCTTCGCCGACCACCCGCCGGCGGTTCAGGGGCCTGCGCGGATCCTCATCGTGAGCACCAAGGATGCGCTTCGAGCCTGCCTACGGGACAAACTTCTTGAGGTCGGCCACCGCTGCGCGTGCGCCGACAGCCTGATACAGGCCCGCAGCGCGATCGCTCGTCGCCGCTTCGATTTACTGTTGCTCAATCTTGATCTGGCGGATGGCGATGTGCCGGAGTTGGTGCGCGCCTTGAGATTGGTCTCGCCGCCCACTCGGTCCATCGTCTTTGCCGGTGCTGCCTCCTTCGCGAAAGTCGTCGGCGCTTTGCGGTGCGGCGCCGTGGATTTCATGCGTCTGCCGGCTGATGTCGATCAGCTGTGCGATCGCGTCAAATCTGCGCTGGTCGAGGTCAGAGCCGATATACAGCGAGAGGAGCGCTTGGCGCGGCTCAAGTCCATCTGTAAAAAACTCGCTGCCGCCCGCCATGAAGTGTCCCAGCAAGTGGAGCGGTTGTGCAAGGATCTCGTTGAGGCCTACCAGGACGTCTCGCTCCAAATGACCGAGGTGGCCATGGCCAGCGAGTTCCGCACGCTTCTGAAGCAGGAACTGGACGTCGAGGCGCTCCTGCGCACCGCGTTGGAGTACCTTCTGACCAAGACCGACCCGACCAACGCGGCGGTCTTTCTGCCGGATTCAGCCGGCCGGTTCGATCTTGGCGCGTACGTCAACTACGACTGCCCGCGCGAAACGGTTACCACCTTGCTGGATCATCTGTGCCAATATGTGTGCCCTCAAATGGCCGAGGAGTCGGAGATCGTGGCGTTCAGCGACGCGAGCGAATTCGCCGCCTGGGTGGGGGCCGAGGTGGGGTTCCTGGCCGGATGCCAGGTGATCGCCTTCTCGTGCCTGCACGAAGGCGAATGTCTGGCCGTGATGGTGCTGTTCCGCAGCAAGTCGACGCCCTTCGCCGAGGAGCTTGCTGGCGCGATCGATATTCTCCGCCCGATCTTCGCTGAGCAAATCAGTAACGTGATCAAAGTGCATCACCGGGC
>JACZXL010000189.1 GCA_022571635.1 Planctomycetota bacterium | reverse complement strand
GATGCTTGTCGTACCGAATCAGAATCGCACGGCACTTGCTCAACCACGCGAGCGTGCGCTCCACGACCCAGCGGCGGGCCGGATGTCGCCTGCGGCCGCGGCGGTCCAGCTTCTCTTCGCCGATCCGACGAATATGCGGCGTGTGTCCACGACTCACCGCCGCCGCATGACCGGTGGGATTGTCATACCCCTTGTCCAGACACAGGTGTTGCTTCTTGTGGGGCGTCGGTCTGGGTTTCGGGACGACGATGGCTTGCAGCGTGCGCTTCAACAGTGTTGCGTCATGAACATTGGCCCCGGCGATCACATCCCGATTCCATCGGGAGACCGCCGTCGGCTTCGACCACCAAGCTTCGCTTCACCCCGTTCTTGCCTCGATCCGTCGGGTTCTTGCCCACGTGATCCCCCCAAAACGCGCCTTGCCCATCGCCGCGTCCGCCGACTGCCACCGCCAGTCCACACCGCCCAACTCGTCGCAGGCCCGGGTCAACTTCCTCCAGATCTTCAGCAGCACGCCGTTGCGCACCCACCGTTGGAAATACCGATGAGCGGTGCGATCGGAGCCCAGTTCCTTGGGCAACTGGTTCCATTGGCAGCCGCTCCGCATGCGGTGGATGATGCAGTTCAGCACCCTTCGCCGATCCGCCGGCGGCCGGCCGGTCCGCTGGCGGGGCATGTCGGCATCGATGATGGGTTTGATGAGTCGCCACAGTTCGTCATCCACTTCCCAGATTGTCGGCATCCTGCCTTTGCGTTTCGCCATCCTGGCACTCCTTGTGCAAGTCCGAAACAAGAACTATCGGCATCACGAGACCTTTTGAGATAGTTTCTTAGGGCAAAGCATGCTTCACCCCGACGGGTCGGGGATGAAACATGGCGCCCGGGCAACGCCTGAGAATGACTTAGGATTCGTATAAGAACACCGACGACTCCGCTTCGCTCCGCTCCGCTGTCGGTGGCGCCCCAAGCGACGCACCGCACCGGCGCCACGCACAGCGAGTCTTTCCCGGCGCGCCGGGATGCGTGCTTCGGCGCCTCTGCGTAATACGCATCGCCATTGATCCGCAGGCGGGCGCCATGCTTTGACCCGATAGGGCAAAGCATGCTTCACCCCGACTCGTCGGGAATGAAGCATGGCGCCCGGTCAACGCCTGAGAATTGCTTGGGATTCGTATCACATCCGCGATTGCAGGCGGAGCACCTGCCAGCGTACGCACCGGAGCTCAACCCCGTGGAAGGGGTGTGGTGTGAATGGAAGGCGCATCGCCTGGCCAATCATGCAGCGGAGAGTCTGGATGGTTTGGCGCAGTTGGCGATCTTCGAGGCGATCGACATGCGAAGCTCACAAGCACTGCTGCGTGGATGCGTTGGCGGTACAGGCTTGCCGATCCGTCTTCATTGAAGCATGCGGACATTTATTATACAGGAATCATTAGGTTTTTCAACAGGCCCACTGTCCCTGTCTATGAGCGAGTACGAGTGGGGGGCCAAGCTCCGAGCGCGGTGTTCATTACTTGCCAGCAGCGCCGGCGGCGCGGATGATCGTGATGCGGTCGTTGGCCATGTCCCAGAGAATCTCCTCGGCGTGGAAGGGCTGGGGGGCGCCGCGATTGAGTACCGAGATGCGGCGACCGGGGCTGGCGGTGAGACGCGCCAGACCGGTTTTGACGTCGTAGTCGAACTCGTCGCATTGAACGTCGCGGGTGGTGGTGCGGAGGAATACCAGGCCGGTCGCGTGAACACGCACCAACTCGGCGGGCCCGCCGAGATCAAGGGCGGTTTGATCGGCGCCGTCGGCTGATGCACTGCTTGGCGCCGTTCGTTGCACAGTCGCTTCGAGGCGATCGGCGGTCAGCGTCGCCGTCTTGCCGTCGAGACTCAGATGCCGAACCTCGATGTCCGCGGTCATGACGATATCGAACAGGTCGTCGCCGGCCCGGGTCATCTCCATTTTTTGCGACCAAACAAACGAGGTCGTTCCGCGGGTGGCGAACTGCGTTTGCACGGATGCCGGATCGTCAGCCTGCGCCTCGGGCGCGCTTGGGCGGCGTTCGTCGCGGATGAGCAACGTGCCGGGTGAATCCACAAGCGCCTCGCCCGTGTGGTGGTTGTAGTCGATCAGTTCGCCGGCGACAAAAAACACGCGAGGCGTGTCGGCGTGATCCTCACGCTCCCAGGTGCGGCTCTGAAGCTTCGCGTTGCCGGTGGCGATCATCTTGCGGATCGATCGTCGGCGGCGCGCGGCGTTGACGGCATCGTCATCCACGTTGGTGAGATCGTGTTTGGAGACATCCTCGGGGTCGCGCGCGAACTCGAGCCGCAGTGAATCAGCGTGAACCGTATCGTGTTCGAGGGGGGAGGGATCGGCGTCGGCCCGGACCGATCCGTTGAAGTCCACGGCCCCGTTGCCGTGGTCGTGAGCGCCGTCGAATACGGCCGAGTCCGTCCAGTGAAGGTTGAGTTGCGGCTGATCGTCGGTGATGGCGACTTGAATCGCCCGGCCGTCGTCGTCGAGTTGAAGCGGCACATCATCCTGGAAAATGCGCAGTCGCCCCGGGCCGGGCAAATGACCGCGATTCGTTTTGCGGTCCATTTCGAGCCGCGTGACTTGATCGATCAGAAGGTTGTCCTGTAGCAGTAGGATATTTTCACCCGTCACATCGGCGGTTTGGGCGATGCCGTCGACGTCGATGCGTTCGGCGAGGACGCGCGCGCCGTCGTGTAGACGGAGCTGCGCTTCGTCAACGGCGATGAGCTTCTGGATTTCAAAATCACCGAACTGATCGCCGGTGTCGCGGCCGGCTGCTTCGGCCTGCTCGGGCATTTCACGGAACGTGACGTCCAGGCTCTCAGCCCACATTGTCTGTTCCGCATCGCGCGTCATCACACCGCCGGTCGCGACGAGTCGTGTGGGGATCGTCCGGCCACGTGCGGTTTGCATCATCGACAACTTGAGATCTCGGCAGGCGAGCTCGCCCGGTGCGCTGCCCAAACTGTGGGCTCGCACGTCGCCGGCAGCGTCGATTGACTCAAGGCGAGCCGCACCCGAACCGTCGCCGGAGAATCCCGCCTGTATTGTTTCGGCCTCAAGCGCGAACGATTCGCCGACAACGGTGACATCGCCCACGAATGCAGCGGTGCGAATCTGCGTGCTGGCGTCGGCGTTGGACTCGGGCTCGAACTGAAGATCAACGCGCTGTTGCCAAGTGATCTGAAGCGACGCCTGAGATTGGTCGTCGTCGGCAAGCAGCTGCGGTGAAAAGCCCAGCGCCGCGAGCGAACTGATGACGATCCGCGGGCTGAGCGACGAAATCATGCCTGGCCGGGCGACCTTGAACAAGGTCATCCGGCCGGGGCCGACGAATCCCGCCCGGTTGGCCTCAGATCGATACCAAAAGCGATCGCCGGTGGCGTGGAGTTCGGGCGTCGTTACCCACAGTGGGTGCTGGGCGGACCCGACGAGCTGGATCTCCTTGTCAAGCACGCGATACAGCAGGTGGTCGCATTCGGCTTCGGCCTGCTGATCCGGGTCGAGCAGGTGAACCGGTCGTCCGTTACCCGTCAGTGTGAGCAGCGCGTCCTCGGCCGAGGCCAACCGTTCGTTCGGATCGGTGACGGGGACGATCGTGAGCGAGCCGTCGCAATCGATGATGACGTCGTCGGCACTCGGCGGGGTCGCGATGGAGTCTCGCTGCGGGTCTTGAAAGGAAGCGATCGCCAACGCCGCCAAGGCTTGGGTCAGCGGCATCGGCTCGGGCAGCGCCCGCGCGATATTCTTCGGACCATTCGTGTGCGATGAAATCGGCGGGCCCATCGCCATCATGTTCGTTACGCCCTCGCTTTGCATCGAGAACACGATGCTCAAGGTGTCACCGACGACGACCTTGTTGCCTTGGCGAATGCGCACGTTGTCGTTGAGCGTGAGGCGGTAGAAGGTCACCTCCGTGCTGGCTGGAGACGGCCTCGGCACGTTGGGTTCGTCGGCACCCGGCCTGGGGCTCACCTCGGCTGTGTCATCGCCGGTGTCGCCTGATGGGGCGCCGTCCCGGGCGATCGGCGATTGGGCAATCTCGGACGAGGACGGTTCAGCGGATTTCGGCGAGGTGATCCGGATGCGCTGTGGATGCTCCATGAACAATTGGAAGGTGTGGTTCTGGTCGTCCATGAGCACGGTGAGGCCGCGACCGCTGGGCAGTTGTATCGACGGCGACTCGACGTGCACTTCTCCGTCGCAGCGAACCTCGCCCAGGAAGTTATTGAACGCGGCCTCCTCGGTGCGCACGACAAGAACTGGTGAATCTCGATCGGGATCGGCGGCGCGGCCGTCGCGCGGGGCGAAGAGCCGAATCCAAACGTCGCCGGTGACGGTCCCGGACTCCAGCTTGCGATTGGGGGCGAAGGCCAGGGCTGACTGCCCTGAAAGCGTCAACACCCGACCGTCGGAAAGGAACATTTCAGCTTCGGGCTGCTCCATCCGCAGCCAACCCGCCGGTTTGCCTCGCGGACTGGGATCAAGATTCTGGAAACGATACTGCTGAGCCAATTCGCCCGTTTGCGGGTCCACGAATCGGATCCAACTGCCGTCCGGCAGCTCCACCTCAACATTGCGTTGGGGAACAAACGGGCCGCCTTTCGAATCGATGACCTTGTCGAGGTCCAGCCGGTCGAGTTCCGGCGGGATCAGCTCGACGATTTTCGGGTCGTTCAGGGCCGGCGGCTGGTCGAGTCCGGGATCGATGTTGATGAGGACGATCAGGATCAGCCCGGCCAACAGCACGCCGCTGGCAAAGATCATCAGTGGCTTGACGCGATTGCGTCGAACGGGTGGGGGCGGACTGGTGCCTGGGGAGCGGTCGCTCGGCATTGGTCTATCTATCCAAACAAGCCGATCGCTTCGTCCCAACGACCCTTGGCTTTGAGCAGGTGTTCCACGGCTTCTCGCACCGCACCCTGCCCGCCGGGTCTCGTCGTGACAAACGCCGCGGCCGAGCGCACCTCGCAAGCCGCGTCGGCTACCGCCATAGCATAGCCCGCGGCGCACATGACGGGCAGATCAGGCAGGTCGTCGCCGAGCACAGCGGCTTCGGAGGCCAAAAGCCCCAGTTGTTTGAGGATTCCCTCCAACGCCGCTCGCTTGTCGTCAACGCCGAGAACGACGTGCTCGATGCCCAGCTCCCGGGCTCGATGCGCCACGACCATGCCCTTTCGACCGGTGATGATCGCCGCGTGGTAGCCCAGCCGCATCCAGATCCGCAGCCCCAGGCCGTCGCGCGCGTGGAAGCGCTTGGTCTCCACGCCGTGGTCGTCCATCAGGATGCCGCCGTCCGTCATCACGCCGTCCACGTCCAGACATAAGAGCTCGATGTTCTCGATCTCAGCTTTGGGCATCACACCACCGTGGCGCGACTGCGCCGTATGAGCGTGAGTGTATCGCGGGCTGGAGCGTTGAGCTGTGCGTCACTCGACATCCATCAGCGTGATCTCGCCGCCGCAGTGAACGTTGAACTCGATGGCCGTCCTCACCGCCTGCTGTGCGATCGTCTCGGCGTCGTCCTTGTCCCTGTAGAGGTTGTAGAGCGCTCCCAGCGCGTAGTCGGACCCCCAACCGATCGCATAGTAGTGGTTGAACCGCGTCACGCTCATGTCCTGCGAGACTTTGTAAATCCCGCTGCGATTTGCGATAAGGAACGATGAATCCAGATCGCCGAAGGGACTGTCCTTGGCTTGCGCCTGGTCGTTGACCATCGTGTAACGATCGTGCAGCGCTTTCCAGAAATCGAGAAAGAACGTGAAGATAGTTTGGCGGTCAGCGAGATTGGGTACGTCGTTTTCAGCAACGTAGTTGTCGATGATGTCGTCGTAGACGGCCCACCCGGTGCCTCCGAGCAAAGCCGTGCCGAGTCGGCGAATCTTCTCGGTGGGGCAGTTGTCACCGGAAACACGTTGGGCGTCGCCGAACGAGGTCAGCGTGTCCGCGGCCATCACGGTCTTATTGTTCTTGGTTACAGCAACGATGATTGACATGGGGGTATTGTAGTGATTCGCAGAAATTGGGTTTGCTGTCCCACCTAGCTTTGGGTGCCACCGACAGCGACCGATGGGAGTCGTCGGTGTGTATGGACGAGCGTCGTGAAATCTGCACGCACGACTCGCTCGCCTACCGGCTCACTCGTTGTGCGTGGCACCCCCACGGGGATGCGATGGGTTATCTTCCAAAGGGTGCCACTGACAGCGAGCGCAGCGAGTCGTCGGTGCGGACGCACGAGCGTCGTGAAATCGGCACGCATCCCGGCGCGCCGGGACTCACTCGCTATGCGGGGTACCCGTGGTTGATCAGAGGTTCGGTGGGTCGATCGCAAGTACATCGCTGTCTCTTTGGCCGGCATACCACTGGGCTGACGACCACGCCCAGTCGGTGGGTCGTTGTGCGAATCCTCGTGTGACAGGATTGCTGTGGATGTAGTTGAGCTTCTCGTGGAATTCGTCGTCACTTGCAATGTTCCGATCGTATCCACCGCCTTTCTGCCAGAAATGCAGCTTGCTCTGTGGATCAGTGATCCTCGACAAGATCGATGCGTTCACTTCTCGCCAACGCTGCAACACTCTGTTTGCGAAGAGTCCTTTGAGATCCTTGAGCACATATGACACGGGATATTCCGGCAGGTCTGGTACGATCAGTAGGTGAACATGCTCCGGCATCATGACCCCGCCGTTGAGTTTGTATTTGGTTCGATCTCGGGAAGCTGCTAGCGCATCGACAAATGCGTCCCGTATCGCGTCGTTGCCAAACAACTCAAGGCGGTGGTAACAGGAGAAGGTAAGGAAACGGGCCTGTTGGGCGATCTCGAACCGTTTCCGTGTTCGTCGGTACTTCGTTATCACGCTGTAATCCTACTGTGTACTGGGTGCCACCGACAGCGAGTCCCGGCGCGCCGGGGCGAGTCGTCGGTGCGTAGGCAAGAGCGTCGTGAAATCGGCACGCACGACTCGCTCGCCGACCGGCTCTCTCGTTGTGCGTGGCACCCCATGGAGTTGTAGTCGGTCTTCTACCAACGGGTGCCACCGACAGCGAGTCTGCGAGTCGTCGGTGCGTATGGACGAGCGTCGTGAAATTGGCACGCACGACTCGCTCGCCTATCGGCTCACTCGCTGTGCGTGGCACCCGGGTACCTGTGCGCGGCACCCGCCGTTCGTCTACTCACTCACCACCTTCAGGGCGATGAGATCCTGCACGTCGACGAGACCCACGGGTTTGCCATCGTGGTCCAAGACAGGAATCTCATCGTGGCGGTTCTCGCGCATCAAGCGCACGGCGTCGCGCACCAGATCATCGACCAGCAAGTGCTCCGGCCGACGGGTCATCACTTCACCGACGATACGGTCCATGCCGTTGGGATCACTGAGCATGAGGCGGCGCAGATCGGCATCGGTGAAGATGCCTGACAGTTGCCCGAGTGTGTCCACGAGCACGACTGCGCCGGGTCGTCGGCCGGTCTTGGTTTTTTCACACGCCTCGCGCACAGTGACAGTGTCGGGGATGGCGGGGAGGTTCTCGCCGACCTTGAATCGGAGCACGTCCACGATGGGTCTCAGGCCGGCCC
>JACZXL010000014.1 GCA_022571635.1 Planctomycetota bacterium | reverse complement strand
TCAGTACTCCGCGTTCCGGCGTTTTTTGCTTCGACCAAACGCGACCACTCCCGATGGAATCGGGACGGCTTTACACTTCGTGCCTTCGTGCCTCCGTGCCTTCGTGCCTTCGCGTTCCGGCGTTTTTTGCTTCGACCAAACGCGACCACTGGTCGCGGCTTTACACTTCTTCGCCGAATCCGCTCGCCTTGGGCCTGCGGGGCATACATAATGACAGCGCAACCCCCGCACTGCCCCCCCCGGAAGGACGTCATGAGTAAGCGCGACCGCGAGAAACTGAGGAAGGCCAAGGCCCGGAAAGACAAGAAGGCCAAGGCTGCTCGTGCCAAGGCGAAGGAGGCCGGCGATTCCACCGCACCGAACCCGGACCTGGGAACGGCCTTTGCCAGCAGTCCCTTCGGCGTGGACAGCGTCGGCCGAAGTGCCGGCGGCGGCGGTGGCGCCCCCCGACTGCCCCGCCGAAGCAAGAAGGGGTAGGGGGGAGCGATCAGCTTTCAGCGGTCAGCGATCAGCATTTCGACCCCGATGGAATCGGGATCTCCGCTGCGCTTGGACGCTTCTTTCCCCTTCCACCCGGACCTTCCTCGCTCGATCCCGATGGAATCGGGACCCTCGTCAGGTCCGGCTACCTATTTCTATCCGTGTCCATCTGTGTTCATCTGTGGTTTCTTCCCCGCTGCGTTCTCGGCGGCAAGTGCCCTAGTCGAGCATGTGAATGAAGAGTCCGCTGCGCAGTTTGGGTTCGAACCAGGTGGACTTGGGCGGCATGACGAGACCCGCGTCGGCTACGGATAGAAGTTGCTGAATCGTGGTTGGGAAGAGGGAGAAGGCGGCGGCCGCATCACCGCTGTGAACGCGGTTGACAAGCTTCTGCGTACTGTTTAGTCCGCCGATGAAATCGAGGCGATGATCACTGCGCGGGTCGCCGATGCCGAAGATCGGCTCAAGCACGCGGTCCTGGAGCAGGGCGACATCGAGGGATCGGATGGGGTCGGTGCGGTCAATGGTTGCCTCGTCCAATGTAAGCTGCCTCCACGATCCATCGAGGTAGATGCACAAGACGCCCGATCGGTCCGGCTGTGACTCTCGGGTATCGCTGAGGTTTCCGACTTCGGCCAGGCGATCCAGCACCTGCTGAACGCTTTGCCCGGCCAGATCAGTCACGACGCGGTTATAGGGCAAGATGGTGAGATGACTTACCGGGAAGAGCACGGTGAGAAACCAGTTGTATTCCTCGTGGCCGGTGTGATTGGGGTTGGCGGCTCGGCGCTGGGCGGCGGCCCGGGCGGCGCTGGCCGAGCGATGATGGCCGTCGGCGATGTACGCGGCCTCAACCTCGGCGAAAACATCGCAATAGGGTTGCGCATTGTCCACCGTCCAGACCGTATGCGTTACGCCGTCCGGCGCGACAAAGTGGAACAGGGGACGGTTGTTCACGTCGTGCGCGACGAGTTTGTCGATCTTCGGCTGATCGCGGTAGGTCATCAGAACCGGGCCGGGCTGGGCGTTGATCGCGAGCATGTGGCGGGTGCGATCGTCCTCCTTGTCGGGTCGAGTCTTCTCGTGCTTCTTGATGATGTCGTTGTTGTAGTCATCCACATGGCAGCAGCAGACCAACCCGATCTGAAAGTGGTCGTTGAGCACTTGGCGGTAGAGATACAGCTTGGGCTCGGCCTCGCGCACGAGATCGCCGTTCGACCGCAGTCGCTGGAAGTTCTGCTTGGCAGCGGCGTACACGGCCGGGTCGTGTGGATCCGTTTCGACGGGCAGGTCGATCTCCGGGCGAAGGACGCGCAGGAAGCTGCGCGGGTTGTCGGCGGCGAGCTGCCGGGCCTCCTCGGTCGTCACGATGTCGTAGGGGACGGACGAGACCTGGGCGGCGATGTTCGGGAGCGGGCGAAGAGCCGCAAACGGCTTGATGCGAAGCATGGAGCGTCCTTGGCGGTGTCGGGCTGATCGATCCTGCGTCGGGAAGTGTACGCCTGATCCGACGACCCTGAACCGCCGATCGAGGAGCCGGGCCGGCTCCGGCCGGGGAATCACCGGCGCTGGACTGAAGGTCGCTTGCGATCTGTCCGAAAACCACAGGAGCCAAGCGGCTTCACGCCTTGCCCGGAGAAGTACGGTGGATACGCCCTGCACGATATCGGATTCCGAATACGACGCCGACGCCCCCGCGCCGCTGCGGTTCGAGCGCCGAGCGCATGACCGTTGGCCGGTGCAGGGGGTGGCCACGGCGTTTCGAGTGGCCGGCGAGCGGTTCGGCCAGATGCAGGCGCTGAAGATGATCGACTACTCGTGGGAAGGGCTGGGAGCGCAATGCTCGGCGCCGCTTGAGCCGGGAACGATCCTCTCACTGGGGTTCCAAGCTCCGGGCTACGTCGCCAAGCGCGGGGTGGTCCTTCGCTGTCTCCCCTGTGGCGACGGCTATCGGGTCGCGATCCAATTCGAATCGCTCCTGGCAGCGTAGTCACCTGGGCCGTTTTGCGCGGGTGGTCAAACCGGGGGAGTCCGATACTGCCTGTGCAGGTGTCAGACCAAACGGGGGGCCTGGCAAGCTGGCGTACCCGGGGTGATGCAATATTCAAGCTGTCTCGCTTGCGCGGCTCGGGGCTGGGTGATCTTGCCCGCCGTCCTCGATGGCGACTTGCCGCGCGTCGATATGCATTTTGTACTAGGAGTATGGATTCTCGTTCGCGGCCTGAACAGCGGCGTGCTTCTGGAGGAGGAGGCACGACGCAAAGACGGGTGCGACGAGCAGATCACAGTCGGCTTGGCCGGAAGGTTGGGGCGGCGCTTCACAGGGCCGGGTCATGGTGGGCATGACCTCGGAATTGACACGGAGGGGACGGCGGCCCGATGCCTGCCGGAACCCTGACGACTTCGCTTGGAGGCGATTTACTCTTAGCTTGTCAACAAGGAGTTCATTCTCATGCGTACGAAGATCAAGACCCGGGTCAACCGGGCATTCACATTGATCGAAATCTTGATCGTGGTGGTGATCCTCGGCATCCTGGCCGCAATCGTCATCCCGCAGTTCACCGACGCTTCGCAGCAGGCGATGGAATCCAGCGTCGTGACCCAGTTGCAAACGCTCCGCAGTCAGATCGAGCTGCACGACATCCAGTTCCCGCTGACACCGTTCGACCCAGTGGGCAACTTCCAAGGCTGGGACCAGTTGACCACCGGTGGTACGGACCCCGGCAACAACGGCGACTACCTGCAGATGGAGCCGAAGAACCCGATGATGAACGGCAGCGCCGAAATTGCCCTCGCGGTCGGCGGCGGCAAGGGCTGGATCTGGGCTGATCCCAACACTTGGGGGTTTAGTATCTACGCCCCCGCCCAGGATGAACTCGGCTTCCTGGATCTGGACAACGACGGCAACGCTGACTGAGACTGGAGATACGCTTCAGCAATCAGTTGATTTTCGAGACGCCGGCCGTGGAAACACGCCGGCGTTCTCTTCGTCCGGTTTGAATGAACCGCCGCCACAGACCGGTGTCCCGGGGACGGTCCCTGAACGCTCTTGTTTCTCACTGGTTGGATCGTTGATGTCCATTCGTCGATACAAGGCTGAAGCAGCTCACGATCGGGGCAGCACCCTGAGCGGCGTGCTCATTGCGCTCTCGTTGGCGACGGCGCTATCAGTCACTGCGGTCATCGTTACCCCGCGCTACCTCACGGCACAGAGCATTGGGGGTGACGTGGTCGCCGCCCGGTACCCCGTGAATCAGCAGTTCATCAACGGGCTTGGGGCATTGATCGGGCGCAGCGTGGAGGTTCTGGCCGTACGACCGCGCGGGGCAACGCCCTACGCCGAACTCGTGCTCTGGCTGGAGGACGGCGAGCATCCCGGTCGTTTGGAGCCAGCTGAGTTAGCGGTGTTGAGTCACAGCGAGGTGCTGCAGACGATCGTGCTGTATCAACTGTTCGAGGGCGAGGCCGAGGCGTCGCATGTTCTGGACCGGGCCGCGGCGCAGAGCGCGGGGTTTTGCGATCGTTGGCGGGCCGACTCGCTCGTTGCACCCACCGTTCTGGCAACGGGGGTAGCGGACATGCGGCTTGAGCAGACTGGGCGCCCCTACGAGGCCACCCAGCGGCTGCGGATCACCCTCACCTGGTCGTCCGAATCGTCCGATGGTCCGGATGAGGCGTCGGTGCTTGTCGACGCGGCGATGTATTACGACGGGGAGCAGGAGTGAGCTATGAAACGCCAAGGCGCTTACCTCAACATCGTTCTTACAGCCGTCACGATTCTTCTTGCCGTGCTGTTGTGGACCCAGTTTTCCGGACGAGGCGGGATGGTCCGATCGTCGTTCGCCGCCGACCGTGGCGGGAGCGGCATTCCGGATGCCGGTGAGCAGCGCGAGCGGATAGTTCGCGAGCTTCGGGAGCTGAGAGGCACCTTGGAGGCGACGAGAAAGCTGTTGGAAAGTGGGCGCGTCAAAGTTCAGGTCACGAATCTCGACCAGATCGACGCGAAGCGCGACCGCTAACCGCAGCCCAAGGAGTTGCCGAATGAATGCTCGTCTTGGTCATCGCCGCACCGTCACGTGCGCCTACACCTTGATCGAACTGCTGATTGTGATCGCGGTGCTAGGCATAGCCGGTGCGCTGCTTATACCTCACCTCGCCTACAAGGACAGTCTCGCCTCCCAGGCGGCGGTGCGGCTGCTTATCTCGGATCTGAGCTTCGCGCAGTCGGACGCGCTGGCGAATCAGGAGTTTCGGCGCGTCTACTTCTATCCCGACGGTACCGGGTACTGCATCGTGCGGGTCACGGAGGCCAACTTCGGACTTCCATTCGATCCGAACACGGCGGATTACATCGACGACCCGCTTGGCGTGGTCGGTGAAGCCGGCCGCTATATCGTGGACTTTACGACCAAGAACCGGTTCGACAATGTCTCGATCAGCGCGGTCAGTATTGATGGCGGGAATCCGTACGTCACCTACGACGCGCTGGGGGGAACCGTCATGACCGGCGGCGCCGCACCGGGGACCGGCGGACCGATCTACGTTCAGGCGGCCGACAATCTCTATCGGATCGACATCGCGCCGTTTGTCGGCAAGCTGACGGTCACGAAGATGCCGTAGGCATGTGCGGCAGCGGCTAGCGATTTAGGACTCGTGGAAAGGGACAACAGAGTGCTCGCACGGCGCTTTCTATCGTCGATCGGCTCAGTCGGGATCGACATCGAGGCTCACCGAATCAAGATCCTGCAGCTCCGCGAGCACAAGGGAAAGCTGTTTGTGGTGGGGGCGGGCGTGGTGGATATTCCGCCCAACGGCCCAGAGGAAGCAGATCCCGCAGGACTGGCGCAGCGGGTGCGGGCGGCGTTTGGATCAGGCCGATTCACCGGGCGCCGCTGCGTTGTGAGCCTCCCGCCGCAGGATGTCTGTGTTCAGTCGACGCGGCTGCCGAGCATGCCCGATGAGGAGCTGGTCCAAGCCGCCGCCTGGGAAGCGTCGCAGCGCTTCGGCTTGGACCGCAGCGCGATGGAGGTCGACTTCATACGAACCGGCGCCACGGTGCAGGGGAGCGAGGACCGGGAAGAGGTGCTCCTGATCGGGGCTTCACATGTCGCGATCCGCCGTTGGATCGATCCGTTGCTTGCGGCTGGACTTCGACCGACCGCGGTCGAGACTTCCTTTACCGCGATGGCCCGCGCGTTTCGCCGGCGGTGTCGCCGCGAAGCCGATTCAGATCACGTTCGGGCCGTGGTGGCGGTCCAGGCCTCCGGGTCGACGGTCATGATCCTGCGCGGAGACGAGCTCGCCTTCTGCAAGGTGATCGCCACCGGCGGCGAACAGTTCGACCGGTCCGTCGCTGAGCATCTACAGATGGATCTTGCGGCGGCGCAGGAGCTACGTTCGGCACGGCTCGCCTCGGCGACGGCGAACGCTGAAGCCGAACCTTTCGCTGATCCGCGGACCGACCGTGCCGTCTACGAAGCGATCCGTCCTTTGTTGGGTGGTTTCGTAAAAGAGGTCATGCTGTGTATCCGTTACTACGGCGTGACGTTCCGCGGGCATCCGCCTGAGCGGATAATTCTCACGGGAAGTGAGGCGCGTGAGCCGCACCTCGAAGAGGCGTTGGCCGACCATTGCAAGATCCCGGTCGTGTTCGAGGACGATGGTTTGCCCTTGGGCGCGCTGGTGGAACAGATTCATTCGCAGCACCTGCGTAATCCCGGGCCGGCGGGCTCGTGGGCCGTGGCGGCGGGGCTGAGCCTGCGGGGTCTGTCCGGCAGACCGCGGGCCGGCAAGGGATCCGCCTCCGCGCGAAGGAGGGAGGCGGCGTGACCCAGCACTCCATTGATCTGTTGCCGGATCAGATTCGCGCGCGGGGCCGGGCGAGCGTCGTGGCCGGTTGGTACGTCGGCGCCATCATGGCGGTGGTGCTGCTGCTTGCAGTCAGCGCCACTCACGCGAGGATCCGTCTGAGCCATGCCCGGGAGCAGCTTGACGAGGCCGAGCAGCGGGCATCGTTGGTGATCGCCGGTGAGACCCAAGCCGGCGCGTTGCGGGCCCAGCTCCAGGAGGCGCGCCAGTTCATCGAGCGATACGAGCGCACCGTCCTGCCCTTGGATATGAGTCAAGTGCTGGCCACGGTCGTCAATGATCTGCCGGTCAACGTCACGCTCGACCGAATCGATCTCGTGGCTGGTGTGCGGCGCACCGGTCGGTCGGCGCGAAGCCGGGGCGTGGATGACGAAACCGGACCGCGGCCGCGCGTTCTGACCGGAGAGCTCAGAGGCTTCGCCGCCACCGACGCCGACATTGCTGAGATCGTTGCCCGGATGGAATCTCGCGCGCTGTATGAGCATGTCAGCCTCGACTTCAGTCGAACTCGGGTCGTCAGGGAACGCGGGGCCAGAGAGTTCCGCATCAGTTTTCTTATCGATCTGGATGTTCCGTATCGGGTTGTGGAAGCGCCGCAACCTCAGGCCGGGGAGGTCGTCGATGCCGACTAGCAACCGCATAATGCTGGGGGCACTCGGGTTGTTCGCGCTGGTCGTGGTCGGGTGGCTGTTGCTCGTTTGGCCGGCCTATCGGGAAGCCGGGGCTGTCCATGAGCGTGTGGCCGAGCTTCGTCGGAAGTCCGAAGGCGCCGTCGGCCAGGCCCGGGAGATCGATCGCTTGACGGCGGAGCTCGAGGCGGCCTCCAAACGCATCGAATCCGAGTTCAAGGTCATACCGGACTCACCAAACATCGCCGGACTGATGCGCGCCCTGTCGCTGCCGGTGGACGGCGTCACGATCCAAGACCAGACGTTCACGGCCGGCCAGCCGAAGGACACGGTGGCCGGGGCTGGTTTTCCTTTCCAGGCCCTGCCGCTGACGGTGGATATGGTGGCCCGTTTTGACGCTGTTTTTGCGCTGCTCCGAGCGGCCGAATCCCAGGCGCACCTCGTTCGTGTCTCGTCGGTGAACATGGCGGCCAGTCGCGACGATGCCCAGGCGGTTCCGCTCGTGACGGCGTCGGTTCGGCTCGAGGCCGTCTTTGAGCCGTTGCGGGCGCAGGAGGGCCGGTAATCCGTGCCTGTGATCCTGAGACGTCTGTGGATTCAGCTCACAGCCGACCGTCGGCGGTTTGGCGCTCTTTGCGCGACGGTCTTGCTCGGGCTGCTGCTGTGGTCGCGGATTATCGTGACGTCGAATCTGCCTCGAACGGCGGTGGCGGATGAAAGCGCTGCCGCCAGCGACGATCGGAGTTCCGACGGGGCGCCGTCGCCTGGAGTTTCCGATAACCGTCGCCGCGCTCCCGTGAACGTTCAGTTGGCCGAATTCCCGATACGAGACCCGTTCCTGATCAGTGATCAGTACTTCCCCAAACCCACCTCGCTTGACGTGTTGCCGCAAGATCAAGCCAAGTTGCTGGAGCGACCGGCCGAAATCTCAAGGGAACCGGGCGCGTTGAGGGCGACGCAACTTCGCGCGTTGGTGGGCCGATTCACCTTGGAGGCCGTAATGCAGGGCCGTCCCATGGCTGTTATCAGTGGCCGGACATTCCAACTCGGCGATTCGATCCCCGCCGTGGACAACGAGGCCGTCCGGTTCCAGCTGACGGCGGTCAGACCTCGATCGGTGGTCCTGGAATGTGAGGGTCACCGCTTCGAATTGAAGATGGAGTCGCCAGGAGTTCACGACCGTAAGCCGTAACGAGGGTAGGCAGGAGATCATCCGATCATGCGTAGGAACAAGACAGTCATCCGCGGCGATTTTTTTGGGCGTATCGCTGCCGTTTGTGCGGCCTGGGCGGTGGTGGCAGCACCGGCGAACGGGCAGAGCCAGGCAGGCGGGGCGGAGACCAAGGTCAACGTTACGGACTACGAGACCGTCGATCTCGCCGTCCAGGACACCGACCTTGCCCAGGTGCTCCAGATGCTCTCGATTCAAAGCCAGAAGAACATCATCACCAGCAAGAGCGTCTCGGCCACCGTGACCGCCAATCTCTTTGACGTCACGTTCTACGAGGCGTTGGATGCCATCCTGCGTGTCAACGGCTTCCGATACATGGAGGAAGGGAACTTCATCTACATCTATACCGAGTCCGAGTTTCAGGACATCGTGGATGCAAGCCGCAAGACCGAGACTCGTACCTACCAACTGGACTATCTCTCGGCCGTGGATGCCAACGAGTTCATCACGCCACTGCTGAGCGAGGCCGGCAAGGCCTCATATCGCGGCGAGGTGCAGCCGGGTTACCAACCATCGATCACGGACGGCGGCGAGGATTCATTCGCCTACGCCCCCACGCTTGTCGTCAACGACTATCCGGAGAACCTTGAGGCGATTGCCGCGCTGATCAATGAGCTCGACGTGGCGCCCACGCAGGTGCTGGTGGAGGCCACCATTCTCCAGACCGCGCTGAACGAGGCCAATGCCTTCGGCGTGGACTTCACGATCCTGGGTAGCGCGAACTTCAGCATCCTCGACGTCTTCAATCCACTGTCAGCCGTCGACGGACTGTTGGGTGGTAGCGCGACCGACACCGCGGGAAGCAGCGGTCGACAGGCCGTTACTGCCGACTCGACCGTGGGCGGAACCGCCGGTCCAGCCGGACTAAAGATTGGTATCCTCACGGATGACATCAGCGTCTTCATCAAGGTGCTCGACGAGGTCAGCGACACCACGGTCCTTGCCCGGCCGAAGGTGATGGTCTTGAACCGCCAACGAGCTGAGGTGCTCGTCGGTACTCGCATCGGCTACCTCTCAACCACGGCGACTCAGACGACAACGACCCAGACGGTCGAGTTCCTGGATACCGGTATTCAGCTCGTGTTCCGTCCCTTCATCTCCAGTGACGGGATGATTCGGATGGAGCTGTCGCCGAGCGTGTCCGAGGCGAGCCTGCGCACCGTCACCGACGCCAACGGTCTGCTCGTGACCATCCCCGACGAGCTGACGAACGAGTTGACGACCAATGTCCGCATCAAGGACGGTCAGACGCTGGTCTTGGGTGGCTTGTATAGAGAATCGACTCGAACCACGCGCCGCCAGATTCCGTTCTTCGGCGACATCCCGCTGATCGGGGCTGCGTTCCGCGGACAGGATGACACCATCGATCGTGACGAAATCATCTTCCTGATTACACCGACGATCGTGAAAGACGATCTCCTGTGGGAGATCGGCGAAGAGGCGCTTGCCTACGGTGACGCCATCCAGATCGGCGCCCGCGCAGGCCTGCTGCCGTTCAGCCGGGATAAGGTCACTGCCAACCACAATCAGCGTGCGGTGGACGCGCAGAGTCGGGGCGATATCGATCTGGCGTTGTGGCATATCAAAGCGTCGCTGCATCTGAACCAGAACCAGCCTGAAGCAGTGAGGTTCCGGCAGGATCTGGTCGGATCCAAAGAAAGCCCGCACGTGCGCAGCATGATGGAACGGGCCTTCCGCTCGCGAATGGCGCCTTCCATTCAGTCACAGGCGAGCGTGACCACCTTTCCGTCTCCGATGACGATGCCTCAGAATCCGTTTGCGGCGGAAGCGGCATCAGACTTGCCCGACAACGATTGGCTCCAGAGCGTCGCCGAGGCGCAGCCTGAGGCCGGCGATGACGCGGACCGCCAGGTCGAGTTCAATGAGCCCATTGCGAGTGCAGAGCCGCCGCAGCCGGCTGATGATTTCGAATCGGCGGTTCTGTGGGATGATGACTTTGCGAGTCCGGCGTTGCCAGAGACTCAGGAGTTCTCCCCAGAGCCGACTCAGGAGCCCATGCAGGATGATCCGGACCATTGGTTCGCGCCTTCACCGTCCGAGAGCGACGATCCGTCCGACAGCGCCGAGCTGCTCGAGGATATGGAGAGCGCCATCCACTTTGTGCCGCCGCCGCCCTTCAAGGATGAAGCGTCGGTGTTCATCGGCGATTCGGGCTACGACGAACTGATCGACGGATTCCTTCCGCCGCCCCCGGTCAAGCAGGAGCCGTCCAAGTTCGTTCGCAGCTCGGGCTATGAGCAGGTCGAAATGCAAATCCTTGCCCCGCCCCCCGTCAAGGACGCGCCGTCGCAATTCATTCGCGGCGCCTCCAATGCGACGGCCGACCCCTGGAACCCCCAGTTCAGTCAGCCCAGCGGGCAGCTCGACGAGTTCCAGCCGATCTCGAACACCCCGGTTTCGATCAACACGCCGAATGTCGAGGCCCGCGTCGATCCGTCAAGCCATTCGATCTCCGAGCAATTCGTGCCCGGCTTCGGCCACCATCACGTGTTCTGGTGGATGGGTTGGGATCCCGCGGCCGCCGACGCGCGCGCTTGGGAGGATCCGTTTCCGTTCGTCACCTTCGATTACCTGCCGCACGTGGTAAACGTGCCTGAGACTACCCGGAGCGTTGACGACGGATCCAAACCGCGATTCGCTTACACAGGGTTGAAAGAGAGGACTGGTAAAGGGGGGCTCGTCAACCGCGATCCGCTACAGGAGATGCGACGTATGTCATGCCCACGCCACCCGATCTTTTCGCTCGCCAGTCTCGTTACTGCTGTCTTGCTCGTTGGATGTAGTGGAGGCGGCGGTTACCACGAAGAGATGAGAATAGGGGCCCGGGAACGGGTCGCGATCTTCAATGCCCAGCTCGCCTACGACCAGGCGACGCAGGCGTTCAACACGGGGCGGTTCGACCAGGCGATGCGCCAGATCGTGGCCGCCATCCAGCAGTACCCGCAGAACCCCGCCTATTACCTGCTCCAGGGGCGGATTCTCATGGAAACGCACCGCCTCGAACGCTCCATCCATGCGTTTGAGAAGGCGATCGAGTTTGCACCGACGTTCGCCGAGGCCCACTACTACGCAGGCATCGTGCATCAGCGGTGGTCGAATGATGCGCGCGCTTATGAGCATTACTACCAGGCTCACGAGCTGGATTCGAGCTCGGTGCAGTACCTGCTCGCGGCCGCGGAGGCGTTGATTTCGCTGCAACAATACGATGACGCCCTGGTGCTGGTCGAGTCGAAGCTTGACTACTTCGAGCACAACGCGGCCATGCGGCAATTGCTTGGCCAGATCGCTCTGCTAAGGGGCAACGCGCCAAGGGCGGCGAAGCTGTTTGCCGAGGCGAGGTTATTGAACCCCGATGATGAGATGTTGCTGGACGAGCTGGCCCACGCCCAGTACGCGGCCCGCCTGTACGGCCAGTGCTATGAGTCGGTGAAGCGGTTGCAAAAGTTGTCGAAGGAGAAGAACCCAGCGTTGATGCTTCTTGAGGCGCGCTGCCTGGCGGCGATGCAGCGAAACACCGAAGCGCGCAACCTGTTTCTGAAGATGACGCGAATCCGCCCGAGCGACCCGGAAGTGTGGATCGGGCTCGGGTCGTTGGCGTGGGAGCTGGGTGACTTCCGGCGAACGGCGCTGTGTAGTGCCCGCATCATCGCCCTGGCGCCGCAGCGATACGAGGGGTACATGCTCAAGGGCATCTATGAGCAACACAAGGGCAACTTCGAGCAGGCGACGGGGCTGCTGCGGCAGGCGGCCGGCCTGGCGCCGACCGCGGCGCTTCCGCATCTTGTTCTCGGCCGGACTCTGGAGGAGGCCGGTGATGTCGAAGGGGCGCGTCGTGCGTACACGGAGGCGCTGCGGGCCGAGCCCGAGAACGCGGACGCGCAGGCGTTGTTCCAGGGCCTGAGTCTCGCTCCGAGACCGTCGGGCCCGTTCGAGCCGCCAACCTCGGCGGGTGGTCGGCGCGTGCAGGAGGGATCGATTCACTGAGGCGAAGGAAGGTCTGTGAGGGCGGGGAAGGTTGCAAGTCTATACCTGGTGCTGATTCTGTCGGTGGCCGCGACGGCTGTGTCCTTCGCGGCGCTGCGTCTTGATTGGTTTCAGGAATGGAGTCACGCGTCGCATCCGGTTGTGCGACTGCTCGTGCTGTGGTGCATCTTCGTTGTCGTCGTCTCGGGCGTCCTGCTGCCGCTGGGGATCGTGACGGATCGGTCTCTTGGGAAGCTCCGCAATTATATCGAGGCGAGCTCTGATTCGGGGAATCCTCGTTCGCCGTTTGTCGGGCCGAGTTGGTTGCGTCCGGTAAGTCGTGCATTTATCGGGGCCATCGACCGGTTCTCGCAACGCGAGCAAGTCCTGCGGAACCAAGTGCGCCAGGTGGAGATTCGCCATCGTGTCGCGGAGGCCGAGCAGCGCCACATCGAGGCCGTCCTCCACGCGCTGTGGGATGCGGTGCTCGTGACGGATGCCTTCAACGAGCTCGTCGTCGTCAACGAGGCGGCCGGGCGGATCTTCGGCTTCGACCCCGCGGGCGCGATCCATCAGCCGATCGACCGGGTGGTTCGTGACGACCGGCTTTGCCAGTGGATCAAAGACACCTGCCAGAACGCCAATTTCGCCGATCACCGACATACCGACCACGAGATCAGCGTCGGCTCGAGCGAGGGCGAGCAGACGCGTGTTTTCGATATCACGTTGACCTGTGTCGAAGACCACAAGCATGAGGTGGCGGGCGTCGTCACGATTCTCCACGATCTCACTCGTGAGCGTGAGATCTCGCAGAATAAGTCGGATTTTGTGTCCAAGGCCAGCCACGAGCTGCGCACGCCGCTGTCCTCGATCAGCGCCTATATCGAGATGCTCGTGGACGGTGAAGCGACGGATGAGGCATCTCGCCAGGAGTTCTACAAGATCATTCACAACGAGGCGCAGCGCCTGGGTCGGTTGATCGACAACATGCTCAACATAAGTCGCATCGAAGCCGGGATAATCCAGATTGAGCGCAAGGACGTCGACATCAAGCAACTGATCGATCGTGCGGTGGACACGTTGGGGCCGCAGGCGCGTGAGAAGAAGATTTCGCTGCTCAAGCGGGTTGCGGACGTTGATCTCAGCGTTGAGGGAGACCTCGACATGCTGTATCAGGTTGTGTTGAATCTCGTGTCCAACGCGGTCAAGTACACGCCTGACGGCGGCCGCGTGACCGTCAACGCGGATTCGGACAATCTGACGCGCAGCGTTTTGATCACGGTTTCAGACACGGGGTTGGGTATTCCGCCCGACGCGATCCCGAAGCTGTTCGATAAGTTCTACCGTGTGGAGAACTACAAGCGCATCGCGACGGGAACCGGATTGGGGTTGAGTCTGTGCAAGCACATTGTGGAGACGCTTCACGACGGGCAGATCGGGATTGAGTCCAAACTCGGAATGGGTTCGAAGTTCTGGGTCTCGATCCCGATGCGTTACGCAGGTTCGCAAGCGGCGGCCTGAGGAGGAGTCAATGGCTTATCGAATCCTTGTAGTTGATGATGAGGCGCACATCCTGCACGTGCTGTCCCTGAAGCTTCGCAACGCAGGACACGACGTCCTCACCTCGGTGGACGGCGAGGAGGCCTTCGAACTCGCCTGTCAGGAGCTGCCGGACCTCATCATCACCGACTTTCAGATGCCGTACATGACCGGGCTTGAACTGTGTCAAGCGTTGGCCGACCACGGTCCGACGTCACAGATACCGGTGCTGATCATTACGGCGCGAGGCTACGCCTTGGATGACGAGGATCTTCAGATCGGGAACATCAAGGGGGTCATCAGCAAACCGTTCAGCCCGCGCGCTGTCCTGAAATTGGTGAACGATCTGCCAGGTTGCGCCGCGGATGAGGCCGGGCTGCGCAAATCGAGGGCAAAGACGGGTTGAATCAGCGCGACAGCCATCTCGAGACCAAGGCGACCCGAGCCGTCGCGCAACGGCTCCGGGAGGTCGGTCTGCTGCTGTTGGACTGCGATACCGTGGGGCATTTGAACTCCAGGCCGCGGCCGGGCACCGACTGGCTGGCGGATTTGTTCTGCCTTTCGCGCATTTTCCGAGGCGCTCTGCGAGAAGCGGCCGGGAAATGGAAACAACTCAGCGAGCTGCCGGGTCTCGAGTTGTTCCCGGGCTGCTGGGTCTTCCCCATGCCGCGCGTCCGTCGCCGCCGACGGGTCGGCTACGCCGTGGCGGTGATCCTCACCGAAGCGTTCCTCGATTGCGAGCAACTGTCAGCAATGTGCCAGTCTGTCCACATGGACTTCGAACTGACGCGTCGCCGACTCGCCGAGCTTCCGCCCGCCGGTGAAGCCGACGTCCAAAGACTGGCCGTGATGACCAGCTATGCGCTCGCCGACCATGTTCAACTGGTCTCGAACGACGAAGCCATGGAGAGCGTGGGTCAGCAGCTTGCCGACTCGTACGAAGAAATCAGCTTGCTCTATTCGATCACGCAAAGCATGACGGTCGTGCAGCAGCCGAGACGGTTCGTCACGATCGTGTGCGAGGAGCTGTTGGGGACATTGCCGTACGGTTGGGTCGCGGCCCTGCTGGCGGACGATCGTGATCGGCTGAAGAAACTCGCGGGCTTGTTTACAGTGAGCGGCGATCCGAACCTACCCGTTGACGCGCTGCGACCTCTTGTTCAAGACCTGCTGAGTCTGGCCCAGCCCGAGACGCCGCTGGTCCTGGGGCCGGCGATCAACGACGAGCACGCCCGCTTTGCGGATCTCGGCAAGTCTGTGCTGGCACACCCGATCAGTCGTGACGACCGAGTGATCGGATTGCTCGTTGCCGGCGAGAAGCAGGGGCCGGACCGGGACGTCTCGTCCGTCGATATGAAACTGCTTGGCGCGACGGCTACGCACATGGCGATCTTCCTCGAGAATGCCGCGCTGTACGACGATCTCAACGCGATGTTTCTCGGCACGCTCGATGCGCTGACCGCCTCGATCGATGCGAAGGATCAATACACCTCTGGCCACTCCCGACGAGTCGCCCACCTTACGCAAGAGTTGGCCAAGGCAATCGGACTGCCTGACCACACCATCAGTCGAATGCAAATCACCGGCCTGGTCCACGACGTCGGCAAGATCGGCGTGCCCGAGGCCGTTCTCTGCAAACCCGGGAAGCTGACCGAGGAGGAGTTCGACTTCATGCGCAAGCATCCGGAGATCGGATACCGCATCTTGAAGGACATTCCCCAGTTGAAAGATATTCTCCCGGGCGTCCTCTACCACCACGAGCGCTGGGACGGCGCGGGCTACCCGCATGGACTCTCGGGGCAGCGGATTCCGATGGTGGCCCGGCTGATTGCGTTGGCGGACTCGTTCGATGCCATGAGCTCGACACGAACCTATCGCGCCGCCATGACACGATCCGAGGTCCTGGCCGAGATCAGTCAATGCGCAGGCACACAGTTCGATCCGGATTTGGCCCCGGTATTCGTCAAGCTCGATTTCAGCGGCTACGACCGTCTGGTACGGGAGCATCGCGCTCTGCAAGACGATACGGCCCGGCCGCGGGAGGATGCAGCATGAAGCTCAGCTACGAAGATCACGACTCCATCACCGTGCTGACGGTCAGTGGCGAACTGACCGCCGATTCGGCCGATGCCTTCCGCCGCACCTGCCAGGACCGCTTCGACGCCGGGGTCCGCGACGTCGTCCTGGACCTGGAGCATCTGACACTGATCGACTCGGCGGGGCTCGAGCTGCTGCTGTGGATCATTGATGAGGCGGCGAATCGCTCCGGCCAGTGCCGACTGGTCAATCCCGGCGAGACCGTGCAGAAGATTTTTGAGGTCACACGACTTGATCGGCGGTTCGCCGTTCACGAAAGCATCGAGGCCGCCGCCAAGAGCCTGCGGTAGATCGAGCGAAAGATGATTCAGCATTCGCGAATAAAACCGAGTCTCGACGCAGGCCCGCGCCGCCAACTGGGTGAGATGCTTATCGCCAAGGGATATATCACGCCGAGCCAACTCACCGAGGCCCTCGAGCATCAAGCTCAAAAAGGGCACAAGAAGCTGATCGGCGAAATCCTCGTGGAAATGAATTTCGCCACTGATCCGCAGGTCATCGAGGCGCTTGCTGATGGCTATGGTGTGCCGTTCGTTCAGAATACCGCAAAGATTGCGGATCCCCAAGTCATCGAACTTCTGCCGCGCGAGTTCGTTGAGGAGCACACGATCCTGCCCTTGTTCCTCGTCCGCGGCGTGCTGACGGTCGCGGTATCGGAGCCGGCCAACGTCTTCCTGGTGGAGGAGATTCAGCGGCTGACCGGGCATGAGGTCCAGATCGTCGCCGCGACGAGCGCCGAGATCGAGACCTCGCTTCGTTCGTACTTGCCGGCCGCGAACGTCTTTGTCATCGACGACATCTATGAAGACATCGATGAAGCCGATTTCAGCCTCATCGAGCGGCAGGTCACCGAGCTGGCTGATCTTGAGGAAGTCGCCGGGCACAGTCCGGTCGTGAAGCTTGTCAACTACATTATCTATTGCGCGGTGCAGGACGCCGCCTCGGATATCCATATCGAGCCGGACGATCATCGCCTGCGCGTCCGGTACCGAGTGGACGGCCGATTGTACGAGCGGCTTGCCCCGCCCTACCAGATGCACGCGGCGCTGACGAGCCGCATCAAGATCATGAGCAATCTTGACATCTCCGAGCGGCGCTTGCCGCAAGACGGCGATATCCACGTGCGGATGGACGGCCGACCGATCGATCTACGCGTCTCCACCATGCCGGGCAAGTTCGGCGAGAAGGTCGTGATCCGGATCATCGACAACCGCAACTCGATCGTGTCACTGGACAAGCTCGGGTTTTCGGCGTCGATGCTCGTGGGTTGGAAGGAGGTTGTCCGCCAGCCCAACGGCGTCGTGCTCGTCACCGGGCCGACCGGCTCCGGCAAGTCGACAACCTTGTACTCTGTGCTGAGCCTGCTCAACTCCGACGAGCAGAACATATGCACGGTCGAGGACCCGATCGAAGCGAACATCCCGGGCATCAATCAGTCACAGGTGAATGAGAAAGCCGGGTTCAGCTTCGCGCTCGCCCTGCGCTCGATGTTACGTCAAGACCCCGACATACTGATGGTCGGCGAGGTGCGTGATGCCGAGACCGCCGCCACGGCGATCCAGGCGGCGTTGACCGGGCATCTGGTTTTCTCAACCCTCCATACCAACGATGCGCCCAGCGCCGTGACTCGCCTCGTCAACATCGGGATCGAGCCCTACCTGGTGGCGGCCACCCTCCGTGGCGTCCTCGCCCAGCGTCTGGTGCGGAAAATCTGCCCACACTGCAAGGAGACGTACGAGCCCGAGCCGGTCATCCGCGAGGCCGTCGAGGATTACTGCGGCCCGATTGAGGATCTCTCTCGCGGTCAAGGCTGCAGTCGGTGCCGCGGAACGGGTTTCGCCGGGCGAATTGGCATCTTCGAGCTGCTCGTTCCCGACGAGGAGCTTCTGACCGCCGTCGCGCGCGGGGCGAACCTCCAGGAGCTTCGAACCATTCTCGCCAAGAGCGGCTTTGGAACGTTGCGCGCGGACGGCATGGAAAAGGTCGAGGGTGGATTGACCACCGCTGAGGAAGTGTTCTACGTCACGAGCATGTGACGCAGATGTGAGAACGAATTGTCTATGTCAGTCGAAAGTACATACGGCTACAAGGCTCGCGATAAGACCGGAGCGGTCGTGACCGGCACGTTGATCGCGTCGAGTCCGGAGGATGTGAACGCGCGCCTCCGTGCAGAGGGAAAATTCGTCTTCGAGGTCGAGGCGAACCCCATGCGCGTCGACGCACAACTCGATCGCAAGCAGATTCAGCGCGCCGAAGCGGCGAAGCGCGTCAAGCGCGAGGATGTGATTGCATTCTGCCAGCAGTTGTCGGTGATGCTCGAGACAGGCGTGCCGCTGTCGGAGGCGATGCAGGCGTTCAGCGATCAGACGCCGAGCCGGGACTTCCGCGAGGTCCTGATTGTCGTGCGGGAGGACCTCGACGGCGGCGAGCCACTGTCAACATCGATGATGAAATGGCCTCGCATCTTTCCGTCGATGATGATCAGCCTGATGCGAGCGTCGGAGGCCTCCGGAACCATGGCCTTGATGCTGGGACGAGTCGGTGAGTACCTCTCCAAGGAGCGGCAGACGGCACGGCAGGTGAAGGGAGCACTGGCCTACCCCCTCTTCATGATGGCGAGCAGTCTCGCGATGACCGTCTTCCTGATGGCGTTCGTGCTGCCTCGGTTTGCCACGATCTACGGTGAGCGCTCCGCGTCACTTCCCACGCCGACCAGGATTCTGCTGGCGATGAGTAATTTCATAACCACTGAGTACCTGTGGTATGGGCCGCTGGGCATTCTCGCCGTCGTCGCGCTCGTGGTCTGGCTGAAGACCCTGTCCGGCCGGCGAGCCGCCGATTGGGTCCGGCTGAATATGCCTGGGTTACGCGGCATGTACCGGCAGTTGTACATCACCCGCGCTTCACGCACGATGGCCACCCTCCTGGGCACGGGCGTCAACGTGCTTGACGTCATTGATATCTGCCGCGGCGTGACGAATAACGCGTACTACGATCGGCTCTGGGATACCATGACCGACGAAATTCGCAACGGCCGGCAGATGAGCGACGCCGTCTTCCAGCATAAATTCGTCGGCGCTAATGTCGCCTCGATGATCTCAGCCGGTGAGCGATCCGGTCGCCTGCCCGAGGTCATGGAGCGCATCGCCCAGTTCAGTCAGGAGGAGCTCGACGCTTCGGTGCGACAGGTTACCGCATACATTGAACCGGTGATGATCATTCTCATGGGTGTGGTCATTGGCTCGGTCGCCCTGGCGCTGCTACTGCCTATCTTTAGCATGGGCAAAGTGATGGCCGGCGGGTGACGGCGGAAGGCATCAAGGCATCAAGGCATCAAGGCATTGCGGTGTCGAGACGCGACCGTTTAGCCGTAGGGCTTGACCCTACGGAGGCACAACCCATCGTCGCGCTCAACGATCTATCATCGTTCCATGGCGTCTACGTCTCGTGATTATCAAGCCGTGGTCGATCAATTGAAGCCGATCGGCGCACGCGACCAGCGCATGCGCGCGGTCGTTGACGCGCTGTGGGTCGCCTTTGAGAATCACGGGTATTCCTGGGTCGGTTTCTATATTGATAGGCCGCACGAGCCGGATGAGAAGAGGCTCGTGCTGAGTTGGCGCCGGGACAAGCCGGCGTGTTCACCCATCGGCCTGCACGGCGTGTGCGGTCAGGCGTTGCGCTCCAAGAAACCGCGCATCGTTCGGGACGTGACTGAACTGGGCGAGAACTACATCGCCTGCGATCCGCGCGACCGATCCGAGATCGTCATGCCGCTGCTCGATGAGCGCGGCGTGTGCTGGGGTGTGCTGGATATCGATTCGTCGGACGTCGGTGCGTTCGATGAATCCGATGCGCTCGGTTTACATCAGGTGCTCGAAGCGGCCGGGCTCACTCGAACTGATCCCCCGTCCGTCAGATAACATTCGGCAAGGTGAACGATCTCCAGCGAGTCGATGGAGAAGGCTATACTCCCAAAACGACATGAGCCACGACCACATCGAAAACTTGGACGAGCTTCGACAACTTCTTTCTGTCGATGACTTTGAGGCGTGTAGTTACGAAGCTATTAGAGCGCGAATACAGCGACTTGGCTCGATGCAGCAAGATTTGCTGGCGCGGTGCGAACGTACCCTTGCGGAATCCGATGAGGTCGGAGAGGTTGAGTTTCGTAAGCCGCTCATAAACATTCTGATAGCGATGCTCCCAGAATCGGAAGATGCGATTCGCAAATGTTTGATGCGGAGTGCTGATGGCTTGGACTCCGAGGTACACTTCACCTTCTTTTGTTTCCTGGATACTGTGCCCCAGTTGTCGGAAGGGGCGCAGTCGTCTAGCAGGATTCTAGGGTTTGTTACGGAATACCTCATGAATGTGCGAACCAATCGAGGTCACGCCGCCTGGATGGCTGGCGATCTTCTTGGCGATCACTGGGCGTTGGACGAGAGCTTTCCAATTCTGGAACGGCTTTCGAGAAAAGCTCGATTTGTAGCAGGTCGCGAAGGCACCATTGATGGGCTCACCCAGGCCGTAGGAAGGGAAGTAGAACGCAAGGAGGCCGTTGTTCGGCTATTCACGGAGATAGCCGGCGATGACAGAAGTGAATCCGTTCGACATACTGCCAAGACCGCTCTTTGGCGACTCGAAGGCAGCGATATGAATACACTCCGGAAGGAGATTCTGAAGGAATAGCTCGAACGACCTGTTACCGGTAATCGCCTTTGATCACACTTCGCACACGCGCACGTCTTTGATTTCGCCCTCGACGCTCGTCCGACCGTTCCAGGTATTGATCTTGGGCTCGATGATGACGTCCAGGCACATGCCCGCGGCAAGATCAGCGGCCAAGCCGCCCGCCCCCCACCAGACGGTTCGCACGATCTTTCGGCTCGCCCCGAGATCCTGTTGCAGCCGGAGCGTCAGGTGCCGGCCGTTCCTACCAATCTGGCGAGGCGTCTCGGCGAGCGTGGCCCGCTCAATGCGCAGCGCGGGGCGAGGATTCGATCGGCCGAACGGCGACAGGGCCGCGATCCGCTTCACCGTATCCATATCCAGCTCGTCTAGCGTGGCGTCGCAGTCGATGTCCACAGCCGGCGTGAGTTCCTCGGCGCTGATGTGGGCGTTGGCGTGCTCGACGAACGCTTCGGTGAAGGCGGGAAGATTCGCCGTCGCCACGGACAGACCGGCCGCGCCATCGTGCCCGCCGAAACTGAGCAGATGATCCGAGCATGCGCTCAGCGCATCGTACATCGAGTATCCGTTGATACTGCGCGCCGAACCCTTGCACGTATCACCTTCGCGCTGAAGTAGGATTGTTGGCCGGCCGAAGCGATCGACGATCCGAGAACATACTACCCCGATCACCCCACGATGCCAGGATTCATCGGCCAAAACGATCGCGCGGTGATCGTCGGCGGTCATTCCCGAATCTTCAGCCATTTGGGCCGCGTGATCACGTACCTCCCGCTCCGTCTTCTGGCGCTGTCTATTCAACTGCGTGAGTTGGGCTGCGATTGTTGCAGCTTCCCCAGCGGAGGACGTCGTGAGCATACGCAGCGCTTCTTCAGCATGACCCATTCGGCCGCAAGCATTGAGTCGCGGTCCGAGCACGAACCCCACTTTCTCTGAGTCGATATGTTCGTCCATCAGGCCCGAAGCTTCGATCAGCGCCCGCAACCCAACGATGGGTGTCTGCTTCATCCAACGCAAGCCGAACATGGCAATCACCCTATTCTCGTCAACCAACGGCACGACGTCCGCGATCGTCCCCAGGGCAGCGAGCGGCAACAAATGAAGCAGCGTCTGCTGGAGTGATTTGCCCACACGCTTGGAGCCGCACCAAACTGTTGCAAACAGCCACGCGAGCTTGTAGGCGACACCCGCGCCGCAAAGCTCGCTGAATGGATACGTACTTCCAGGCAAACCCGGATGGACGATCGCAAAGGCGTCCGGCAGCGCACTGGCGTCTTGCGGCGGACGATGGTGGTCGGTGATGATCAGGTCCAGGCCGATCTCCCGGGCGATTCGGGCCGGCTCGGTCGCGGTAATGCCGCAATCCACCGAGATCACGAGCTGGGCCCCGGCTGATCTGAGCTGCCGTAATGCGTCGCCGCTGAGGCCGTACCCTTCCTCTAGGCGGTGTGGCACGTAGGTCTGAACGTGGGCGTTCGGTGCGACCGCCTTGATGATGTAATAAAGGATGGCGCAGGCGGTGATCCCATCGACGTCGTAGTCGCCATAGATCACGATGCGCTGCTGGCCGCGCACCGCCTCGACCAGCCTCGAAGCCGCTCGTTGGATGTCCGGGAGCAGCCCCGGATCGTGTAGATCAGTGAGCTTCGGCTCGCAGAATCGGCGAATGGCATCCGGGCCGGTCAATCCGCGAGCTTTCAGGACCCGCTGCACGACGGACGAGGGCTCGGCCGGGGCCGCCTCGCCCGGTGCACGATAAATCCATCGTCGAGTCAACCCTCGCACGACTGCGGACGATACGCTTTGTGGCCGCGGCTCGCCACCTATGGAACCCGGTTGCCTTCTTTTCAATTCCGGGGGGGGCTTTGCGACTCGTCCGTTTCACGCCATACTGTTGGCTCGCGATCACGATCTCGGAGATTTTGCATGGCAGGCCGTTACCAAAGTGTGCTCCTTTTTGGGGCCCCGGGCGTGGGCAAGGGAACCCAGGGCAAACTCCTCGGCCACATCCCCGGCTTCTTCCACCTCGCCACCGGGGATATCTTCCGCTCACTCGACAAAGAATCCGAGCTGGGCAAGAAGTTCCTGGAGTATTCCTCGCAGGGGCTGCTCGTCCCCGACGAGTTCACGATCCGGGCCTGGCAGGGGTACATCGACCGGAAGATCGACGAGCAGGCGTTCCGCCCCGCTACCGACCTGCTCGTGTTAGATGGCATTCCGCGCAACGTCAATCAGGCGAAGATCGTCGATGAGCACATCAAGGTGCTGCGAATCATCCATCTCAAAGCCCCCAACATCGACGAGATGGTGCAACGCATGAAGAAGCGGGCCGAGACCGAAGGGCGGATCGACGATGCCGATGAATCGGTCATTCGCAGGCGCTTCGAGGTGTACGATGACGAAACCGCGCCGGTGCTGAGTCATTACGATCCGCATTTGATCAGCGACGTGATTGCCGTGGGCACGCCGGCCGAGGTGCTGATGCAAGTGCTCCAAGCGGTCGTCCCAGTCTATCGCGACAACTTCGGTAACCCGCTGGGGTGATGGGGGAAGGCATCGAGGCATCGAGGCATCGAGGCATCAAGGTTTAGCCGCAGGGCTTGCCCCTGCGGGGCGGCTGGAAGAAGGCGTCGTGAACGAAGGCATCATCGCATCGAGGTTTCGCTGTCCCGATTCTCAATCATTCAATGTGACTCGGATGATTCAACGGAACCGTCCTCGTTGTACCGGATCCATGTGCCGACGCGCCATCCTGCGTCGTACGCGCCCTCGGTCTGCTTGGCTCCGGACGGATAGTAGCTGATGAAGGGTCCGTGCACTTCGCCGTTTACGTAGGCTTGGTGGGTGTGCAACTGTCCGTTGGGATACCACTTTGTGTGAGCTGCACGCTGGTAGTTGACCAATTCCAGCTCCCAAGTCTTAGTTCCATCCGATGTCCATAGCGTCTGAGTTCCGGTTCCATTGATCACTTCTGACCCCAAAGAACCGTCTGGTCTATAACACTTCGCCTATCGCAAATCGTGCCAATCGGGGTATGGGCCGCTCTCAAATCCCATCACTTCGATCAGACACTCGCCTTCCTGTTGGAGCGTGCCGTCTGCATAGTAAGCCTTGTATGGGTTATACCCTTCTTTTTTATATTCAAAGCGCCAATGGCTACCGTCATTTTTAGGATCCCACGTTACCGCAAACCATTGTTTGCCGATGATGCTGGTGCCATCAGTGAACCCGAATCCTCGATAAAGGTATTGCATATCGCCAGGTGACATTGGATGAGGAATCGACTTCGGCCATGCGTACCATGAAATCGGCGTGCCGATGATGATCGTCAGAATCAGATAGAAGAACAAGATCCGTTTCACGATCCAACTCCGCTATCACTACTGCGTCCTGCGGTGCGCTCAAAACTGTATTCCGTCTCGACCAGACAGATCCGAAGCTTGTACTGCGCGTACCACGTTGCCCGACCCTGCTGTTGCGCGATCTTGTGTTCCGCTTGCGCTCGCCAATTCCGGATCGAGTCGAGGCTTTCCCAATACGAGACCGTCATTCCCAAACCGTCCTCGCTGGGGACCGTTTCTACCCCCAAATAGCCCGGTTGCTGGGCGGCGAGCGCGAACATACGGTCTGACATCTCCGTGTAACCGTTGTGACCGTGATCCGTTCGCTGTGACGTGAAGACCACAGCGTAGTAAGGGGGTTTCGGTGTCTGCGCGAGCCTGTTCATAAGCTCAGGATCATACCCCACCATGGATAATCACTGCCGTTCGCTGGTGTGGTCTTCGATCTCGACCCCGATGGAATCGGGATCTCCGCTGCGCTTCGACCGACATCACCGGCATGCGTATGATGCCTACTCGTTCAGACCCAAACGCCTCGTGTCTTTTTCATTCCCCCGCAGGGTTCCCGATGGAATCGGGACGGCGAAACGTTCATTCCTCGATGCCTTGATCCCTTGATGCCTCGATGCCTTCTTCACTAGTGCCGAATGCCTAGTGCCTTCGTGCCTTTCTTCCTCTTCTTTGACAACTGGGGCCGAAATTGGATTCGACCGGACAGGGAAGGCTTGTTGCTGCGCGTCGTGGAGCATCCTTGCCACGTAAAAAGGATGCAAACTAATAATTGCTGACACTCAGTTAGCACTCGCCGCTTAATTGCGGTGACGATCGTCAGCTTGACGCCCGATACGGCTGGCGATCGACGATCATCGGGCTGGCTCCAATGGGCTGGCATACTTCGGCGGAGCGAGAAACTTGTATGCCATGGTGTTTTAGGAGGCTGTCGTTAGTCGCCTAATTCACCAAGATTAAATAACGACTACACGTGTAGACGCGGCTTGCTGACTGTTCCGGCACGGGGGTTCGATTCCCCCCGGCTCCATTTCTTCTTGAAGAAGGCATCAAGGCTCTGCGGTTTAGCCGCTGGGCTTGACCCAGCGCGGGCATGGAGAAGGCGTCGCGGAAAGAAACGCATCGTGGAAAGAAGGCATCAACGCCTCGACAGGCGAGTGACGCTGCGCCCGCAATGAGATCCGAGGATTCTGCTCGCCATCGCGGGGCTGTGCTCCGCTCGCTGGCGAGCCGCTCGAATCGCCCCAAACCCTGTCACCACACGCCCATTTCCGTCCGAGAAAAGGCAATCTTGCCATTGCTGCTCCCATATTCCCATTTTGGGTGTGCGGAACGGCGGCCCGATCGGTAAGCTGGTGGGGTGTCGCAACGAAGCGGCGAACCATTTGGTGGAGGCGATCGAATGAAGAGCACGAGACGATTTGGAGCGCTATGCCTGGGTCTGGCATTGTCGTTGGGTGTGGTGTCGGCTTGGACGCCGCCCGCTGCGGCTGCTGGAGAATCAAAGACATCAACCCACGGGTACGATGAGAAGTTTCTCTCGGCCCTGAGTTGGCGATGCATCGGCCCGCCGAGGGGCGGTCGCGCGACCGCCTGTGTCGGTGTCCCCCGCGATCCGATGACCTACTACATGGGCGCGACCGGAGGCGGTGTATGGAAGACCGCCAACGCCGGCCTTACCTGGGAGCCGGTTTCCGACGGCTTCTTCAAGACCGGTTCGGTCGGCGCGATTGCGGTCGCTAAGTCCGATCCCAACGTCGTCTATGTCGGCATGGGTGAGGCGTGCGTACGCGGAAACTTCTCCCACGGCGATGGAGTCTACAAATCAATTGATGCCGGCAAGACCTGGCAAAACATCGGGCTCGACGACACACGACAGATTGGTTGCATTCGTGTTCATCCGGCAAATCCCGACCTCGTATACGTGGCCGCACTCGGACACATCTTCGGGGCCAACGAGCAGCGCGGCGTTTTTCGTTCACAAGACGGCGGTGCGACGTGGGAGAACGTGCTGTATGTCAATGATGAAACCGGAGCCGTCGATCTCGCGATGGATCCCGTCAACCCGCGCGTCCTGTACGCTGCATTCTGGCAGGTGAATCGCACACCGTGGGCGTTGGAGAGCGGCGGCCCCGGCTCTGGGCTGTACAAATCGACCGATGGCGGCGATACGTGGAACGAGCTCACAGGCGGTCTACCCAAGGGAATAAAGGGCAAGATCGGCGTCACC